>PLEQ01000206.1 GCA_003136475.1 Deltaproteobacteria bacterium | reverse complement strand
CGGCATCAAACGGAATACCTGACCGGCATCATCCGAAATGGGTGACCGGCTTGGTCCGAAATACGCATTCATGTTTGCATTGAACCGAGCCGTCATACGCTGGCATTCGGGATCGACAACATCTTTGCGATAGGTCTCTTATGCCTCAACGGTTTGAAAGCTAAACAAGGCAACCGCTGTATTTGCAGGTCCCTCGATACCCAAACCAGGAAAGCTAAACTTCGCTTCAGGAAAACAAGAACCTGGTTTGCCCGGTATAAAATAGCTATGGTGCTTCCCCCCATACTTCTCAATCAAAGCGATCCAGGTTCTCGCGTATTCTTTGAACTCTTCAATCTTTTCCAAATTGACTTCATAACGAATTAAACAAGTGAACACGCAATCCCTTTCTAATTTTCTGGTGGACCTTCACCAAAAAGTTTTCTGAAATCGTGACGCCAGTTTTTAGGTACATCCTTTGAGTAGCGCCAATAGGAAACGATTTCCCTCACTTTGTTCATGTCGCAATGCCTTGCTTTTATCATCAAGGACAGTAGCTCGAGGGTTGTCATCACTTTGATGTCAAAATCTGTAGCAAGATCCAGCATCGCAGCATCATCGGTCACACATGGGACTTCCAAAGTCATCGCTACTGCGAGAGCACGTGCATCCACTCCAGAGACGTTGGAACCTTTGCTTCTTGCGATTCCTTGAATGTAGTCAAGGTTGAAAGCGATATCCTTCGCTTGTTTTCTGGAAACNNTTTTCCTCCCCAAACTCAACTTTTAAAAGAGGGTGAAGGCTTTCGGCCAACCTCAAATAGCAATTGGAATCGATAAGAATTTTAGACTGTGGCACACATCAGCTCCTCGCTAAGTTCTTGCGCATCAAGACCGGAAATATTGAGTGCTTGAGATAAAAATGCTGCGATTTGCTGTTGATCATGAAATTGAGCACGTACCGCTTCAAAAAACGGAGATTTAAAGTGCGTCTCCGTCCGGGTGATATAATTTTTCGACGTGGGATTTTCCCCGAGCAGAGTATTACTTACGAGGTTCTTTTCTTTATTAAGATTGGTAGCGGCCGCAAATAGACTCTCTGGTTTTTTTATAGCCTTAAGCTTATTAGCTTTGAAATAGGTTTCGACTTGGTACCAGACCGTAACAGGTGAAATTTCAAAATGACTTGCAGTATCTTTGATAGTGTTGACCTGCGCGCCTACATTGGAAGTCTTGCTCAATGCTTGGTAAATCTTATCCGCCTCAGACTCCGGAAACAAAAGAGCCCCGGCAAACATATCTGCAAATTTCTCGGCTTCTTCGCCACGCAAATCCGGAGCCTTTGCGTGACCGAGTTCATGAGCCATCCAAAATTTGAAGTCGTATGTGGGAGTATCTAGGTTTACCAAGACCCATGTGGTTCGAGATTGGGGCATGTAAATATGAAGAGCATTTTCATGCTGCTGTTTTTCTCCCCACAGGACGGGAATTACTACAGCGTGAAGTTGTAAGAAGAATTCAATAAGATGCTCAAACGAAAAATGTGCATCACCAACCTGTAGGTGGCGTCGCACTTCGNNGCTGCTTGGACATAATGATATTCGGGTTTGGGATCTATGAGAGCAGGCGGACGGGATAGTTTATCGAAGGGAAGGTGCGGTGCTAAACACTCTAAGGATCGTCCCATCTCTTGCGCGCGCTGTATGTGCTGGTCGGTTGTTTTGCTATTTCTCCGTTTGCGGAAGGCAACGACGGGCTCATTCCCAGCCTCGGAGATAACGAGATGTTTGTAGGGTAGATTGAGAGCTTTGCCAAGTTCGAGGAGATTTTTAGGGTGAGGGAAATTATCGCCACTCAACCACTGCGAGAGGGTTTCAACGGAAAGCTGAATTTGGCGGCTCAGCTCTCGCTGGCTTAGGCCAAGCTCTTTCATACGAGATTTGACGAGATCTATATTTAAGCACTCCATGACTTCCCTTTCCCAAGTGATCGTAAAATCCTAGGTACTAAAACTGTCAACTTTTGTCAAGTTTATCATCGTCAGAATCAGAGCTAAACTTGACCGGTTTGCTTTCGAAATCCTTGGGAAAACGCCAAATCGGAGTTGGCTTCCTAACCACTCGCGAGTTAAGGAGAAATGGCGTCTTTTGATGAGATTTTGCCTCATCAAAAAAATCATCAACGTCTCATCACCACAAGGGTGATTTCGAGTGATTTCAGACCGTTTCACTTAAGAGTGATGCGACTAAGTTATTGTTATTCTTTTGTTTTGTTTGATTAAAAATTAAGCCATTTTTGGAGAAAAATGGCGGGAGAGATTCTAGCCCCATGAAACAATAGAGTATCAAGGGTCTAGCATTCTCCAACTTACACAAGCTTACTGACACTTTTGCGATCTCTTCATCCCGACTAGGAAATTTCGAAGTTCTTGGGAGCGATGAGAGAGAAACCCTTATCTCCCAAACACCGCCGAATCTAATATATACAATTGCTCAAGCTCTGGACGTTACGGGTAGAGGATTTGACCGCGGCTGTATGCCCACCAAAGGTTCGAAGAAAGCCGCAGAAGCGCTGGATGAAGCCATTAAGCTATTGCAGGCATACCGAGCCTGATCGAATAAGCCAAGCACCTTATCGAAGGGGATCCCAATTTACTAGAGCCGAATTTTTCGAGTGAAAGCGCTGCAGTCTAAAGAGCATCTACTCGCAGGGAGGACGTGTCCAGGGGTATGAAGATAGCGTAAGCCCGTGTTTGCCTAACACCGCTTCGATCTCTCCTTGCTTTGCTGGGTACATCCGGACAAATCTCCTGCAAGCCTCAACTAAAACTTCTCGGAAAGTCTGTTCGTCTATAATGGTGTAAACATCTTCAAACATCCCGATTTTGACCCCTTCGTAGGGTTCTTCATCCGCATCAAGCTCAGTAGGGAAACAAACTAATGCATATTCGTTGCCGTAGGCTCTTCCGCTCAAGACGCGATCTACTACCCGAGGAAGGTTGGCGCCGAACTCGCAGAAGAAGTTCTTCACGGCCATCAACTCATCTTCACCATGGACTTGAAATAATTCCATTTATTTAGCCTTTTATTGGATGAATATTCGTAATCAGCCCATTCTCGGAATAGACTCGAAATGAAATTCCGCCTGCAGTTGATTCGAACAGCTTTCGTCCTTCCGCGTTGAATTTCTTGGCGTCCGATGCAGCTATTTGTCCAAGCCAGAGCATTTCATCATCTGAAAAAACTGCAGGATCATACACAGTTTTTGGCACATCAATAGCCTTCATTTCTCCGGAGTGCTTTCCGGCCTTATCCCGCTTCTGAATTTCATACTCTATCTCGTAAATGCCTTTCGTCGGTGTTTCAGTCTTTTTGACGATCTTAATCCCCTTCGTATCAACCAAGGCCTCGAAGTCCTTCATATTGTGGGCGCCCTTAATTCCAGTTTTCTGCGCCAAGCCATCGAACGACTTCATATGATTTTTGAGATTCTTATTGAACGAAATCCGCTCGGGGAATTTAACCGCTGCAGGGTCAATTTTGAATTTCTTAAGAGTTGCGAGGAAGTTTTTTGTCTGATCTGCGGCAATATCAAACTTCTTCAATGAGTCTACGACCACATT
Source organism: Deltaproteobacteria bacterium (assembly GCA_003136475.1). Lineage (GTDB taxonomy): Bacteria > Bdellovibrionota_B > Oligoflexia > Oligoflexales > Bog-1112 > BOG-1112. Next base: position 11,624 of record PLEQ01000206.1, on the reverse strand, counting down.
GCTCGCCTTAACCACATCGGCTGCCTTGTTTCCCTTTGCCAAAATGCCAATCCCGACTACAGATCCTAAGATCTTAAATACCTTAGGAGTCCCGAGCGCGATCTCCACGCCGGCCATGGTCCTGCCTACAAAGGATAACTCCGAGCCATCGCACTGGTCTTTGCCAGAAAATAATTCGTACAAACTTCCTATCCGACCACTCACCTGCGCCTGTGAAAGACATTTTGTACCCCGGGCAATAGTATCGGTAGTTTCTTTCAAAAAGCCCTTGAATTCTTGCACAGCTTCGTAGGCGTTCCGAGCCGACTTTGCTAGTTCCTTTCCGACAAACACCAAAGCCTGGACCAGCTCGATTCCACGCCTTTCCTGCTCCGTCAAATTTTTACTGCTCAACCGCTTCAAGGCTGACTCTAAGTCCGAACTTTCAGCTGGTGCTACTTCTGCCAACTCCTCCTTAAATGCCTTCCGCACTTCTACTGGAACTGGACTATCCTTAAACCACAGGTCCTGATCTACATGCTGATCGACAAAATCTGATACAGTATGGTAGGCACTTTGGTAAGCCTCCCACTCGTTCATAGAGAAACGCTCTCGTTCGAGGGCAATCCGTTCCAGTGTAACAACCTGTTGGGTCCAGATTTTTACTTCTGCTAAAAATCCCAGGCGCTCATTGCCATTAATGGCAGAACGAAGCTTAGCTAACACCTGGTCCGCGTAGTCCTGATAGATACTTCCCTGAGGGCCAAAATTTCCCCCAGCCTCGCAAGTTCCTTCACCAGAACATCCAGAATAAAATCTCGAACTAAATTGAAAAGTTGGTTGAGCCACATCAGAGGTATCATCAACACCTTCACGCTTGAGTTCCTCCGCTATTATGGCTTTCTTACCCACAAGGTTCTGACGAATTTGGCTTTGTGTTTTCTGTATATCCCGTTCAAGCTCCTTGATGTCCTTCTTTAAGCTGCTGACTGCATCTCGTGCGCTTTGAAATGAGGCAAACTGCTCCTCCGTGAGTTCCGAGAAATTTTTAACAGCAATTTCTTGTAACAGGGATTCTGCAAGCGCAAATCGCTCTTGGAATTCATCCACGTTGACGTATTTTATTAGACTCTGGATATCTCTTTGAAGCTCCCATATCTCTCGTGCTAGCCTCGGATTGAGTTTCTCTAGCGTTTTATTAAACTGGGAGGCGCAAGACACCCGCGCTGGTTGGCCTGCTGTCATCTTGGTGCGGCAGATTTCCCGCAACCGACCGCTCTCACGCTGGGAGAGGACTGTTTCATGCCAACCAGCGGTTATGTAGGCCGTGTCAACAATGCCGTATGAATACGCAAGGGTATTCGTCCCCACCTCCAGATATGAGCTGGGTCCTTTTCCCCATGAGATTGAAAAGGCAACACTATTCACGTTACTCTGCTTATATCGCACTGACCCTGGTACTGTATTGAAATAGATAGGACGCCCATTCAGGTGAACAAAAGCGATATTTGGATATGCTTGAATTGCGCTAGCATTGACTTCCTCGCTAGCAAACTGGTGAATCTCAAACTCTACATCACCAGCGATCGCACTATGGGAGAGGACAGCAAAACAAAGAAACAGTAGTATGCGCATCATTGCTCACCACCTTTCTGTGCCAGTACCTGTAGCAAGCGGTCATAAGCGTTAGCAGCTTGTTCGTAATCTCTAGCATTCAAGTTGTCCTGCATCTCTTTTCGTTCGCGAACACCGGTCTCGGGCTTATCGTCTTGGAGAGTTACTAATGCGGTTCGAAGCAGCTCAGGAAATTCTTCGTGCAGGCGCCTCTTAGCAATGTCCTTGATTTGGGCGAACTTGCTGCAACCAAATGCTAACCATTCGTTTCGTGGCTTTTGAGACACGTCGGGACTACATACGGTCTCCAGCGCAAGTAGCTCCTGCAGTGCCTTATATCGGGGGCCAAAATACTCAAGTTGCTGATATTCCGACAGGCCCACCTTGATCAACCCATTGTCCACAAGCTGGCTTACCTGTTTCACAAACGAGGTCTCCTGTTGAATTAGGTTCGCTTCCTTAAAATCGAGAGCTTTTTCCTTTGCAAGCTGCTCTCTCTCCATTCTGCTCATGACAACGTCTATATGCCGCGACGACCCATCTACCCACTTGCCTAGCTTCGCAACCCGATCCTGAGCATAACTTACAGAGTTTCTTAGCGTCCCAAGCTCCTTGTTGAAATCAGGGACTGCATCAGCAAATGCGTTCTTGGCAATGTAGGCTGCATAGGTACGGAGCTGTTCCTTAATAAAGCTCTCTACCTGCTGCAACTCTTCGATCAGCCTCGTCCCCCGATCGGCAAAGCGGTAACCTAAAATCTGCTCCTTCTGGAACAGAGTCCGCATCCCAAACTGAATGTCGATCAAATGCAAGCATTGGCTCACTTTTGGGACCTCGGAACTCAATGAATGAAGTTCCGTCTGAACATCTGCTTCCGAACGGTAATATTCCTTGAATTCCTTCATGTATCTCGCATATTCACCCGCGACCGACTTAACGTTAGCGTCGTGCCACTTCAAGATGCTCTCAAGCTCCTTCATCTTCTGCAGATGGTTCGCCTTTTCGGCTTTTAAAGGATCAACTACCCCCTTCCCCTTGCTTTGAACCGCTTTTTGGAGTTGGTTATGTAGTTGCTCGTCATGGTTTCGCATCCGATCGGTACATTCCCGAATTTTTGCAAGAGCCATGCTCAAACACGTTTTCCTCTGCTCCGCATTAGTCATCGAGCAAGTAGGCTGCAGATTCCGGCAATCCTCTAGGTTAATTCCTGCAGACGTTGGCCCCGAAAACATGAAGCTGGATGTCATCACCAGATTAGATAGAATCTTCATGGCATCTCCCATTTTCTTCCAAAGGCTTCATCACGCAACTCATCTCCCGAAGCTTTCTTAGAGCCGCATGTTCCAGCTTCTTAAACCGATCATACTGAGTGTCACTGGATTCAATGATGTTTCGTGTTTCCAACATATCAGTCAGCGTTTTCATCTGAAAGGGTGACAATAATTCCTGCAACGTGACATCATTTGCTGCAGCAACGCCGAGGCTACGGTGCAGTTTACTAGTGAGCTCAAGCGAATCCCTAAGCGCTTCGATTATTCTCGCCAGAAGGGTTATGTCTACAAACGCTTGGGACGTTTGTTTCGCATTTGCCAGGTCTGCTTCGAGAACAGCCTTCTTCTCGCGTAAAGCCTCCATCTGTTCCTGTGAAACCATTTTTTCCACACGATCAACCGACAAGGTGCACCCAGGGTTAAAGGTTGCAGCACGGGTCTTAGCAGGAGAACGATCTACCAGTTTCAAACCACGACCACGAATTTTCACCGTTCCCATATTTGGTTTCAGAACTATCGAGTTACTGTCCGTAACCAAAGCGAAGTCAACCTCATGACCTGCGCACCCAAAGGTTAGGCCCACCGCATATTCCATCTCGAGGTTCCCTGGCTCGTCAAGTATTGTCTCTCCAAGACGGCAGTTTGTAAGAAAGAGACCGGTATCGAAGCATTTAAATTGGCTACCTTCTGCTAGTGGGGCACTTGCTTCGATGAAATCACTGAATCCCGCAAGAATGACTTCAATTTTTTCAATTCTCAGAGTTGCTTTAGGGGCAATGCCACACATTTGCACCCGGATGTTATTCGAAGCGGCAGGGATGCTTGCTCCTTCGATACGTAATTGTTGAAGCTTTTCTGTTTGAGCACGAACATAAAGGATATCTTTGGTTTGGGCGCGCCATTCAAAATTGCCAACTTGCGCAGCTGTAAGAAATTCAGACTTCCTTGCATGCCCGGCATTGCTGGTCTCATAGGCGATATCAAATCTACCTAGCTCCGTGTCCGCAAGCTGAGTGGCATCATCGACAACATCTCGCCAAACAGCCTCAAAATGCACTATGGCACTTACAATGGCTTGGTGAGGAAGAGCGAATCGGAGAGTATGAACATAGCACCCGCCTCTATACCCATCGTCCCTTTTCAACCAACCTTTGGAGAAATAAGTATTTTCATCTTTTCTCAGCAAATCATTTTCTAAAAAGACCAATCTTGTCTCATGCTCTTGCCTGGTATACTCAATGGAATAGGCTAGATAAGGCATGAACAAAAAAATCCCTAAGGTAAAAAATCGACGTAGTGTATTTTCATCTTGGTAATAGCCCTAATCGATAGACTTCAAATTGTTTATAGCGAGCTGGATCGACCAGCATTCCTTGGTGATATTTCTTCAAATTCTCAACAAACTCCTTCCCTACACCAGCAACAATTCCGGAATTTCTAAGGTAAATAAGGTAGGAGAGAGCTATAGGAGCGGCATAGGAAGTCTTGGGTTTGTAAAGCAGTGAAGCAGAACCGATGCCATCTCCCGAGAACTTAATAGGATATGGCCCTTCATGATACGGCCTCTTTTCCTCTGTACCAANNAGGTGGCAGCAGATCGTAGTCATTTACACCTTCTAAAGGAATCGAAGCATGGCTTCGAGCATAACCCAAGACACGGATTCGATTCGGTACTGCTTTGCAGTCTATGTAGTGGACAGCATCATCAGATGCAAGTAAACGATCAGATTGTGAACCAGCTTGTACGAAAACCACATCATCCAAGGAAAAGAGAGGTTCAAAGTACTCTTCGTCATAGACTCGCTGAAGCTTGTCGAAAAATTCCTCCCCAGGGAAGCCCTTAGCTGGGCATGAATCATACCAATCTTCTATCAAGCGATCTCGGGTAGTGCCAAAAGACATATTGACAAAATTAATGTCAAAATCTTTGATCGCTCGGCCTAGAGACTCGGCTTGATTCCGGAGGTGTTTTCTAAACCTGTATAGATCGTTTTTGCAGAGGTAAGCCCAAGGATCTTTCTCTAAATTCGCCAAAAGAATTTCTGATCTGGGATTTAGGTCAGCAATCGCATTAAAAATAAGATTTCCATGAGGAACAGAAATACCAAACAGCCTTCTATGCTTTAAATATGCATCTACCACAGGATCGAGGGTTTCTGCTGGAGTATCTGGATTTTCTTCACCAAGGATCACCGAAAGCACTTGATGGATGATCGTTGGAATTTTAATGTGCTGCGGATTGGAATGGTAGGTTCCCTCGACATCTGCAAACAGGTGATCGAGTACACGTGATTTGTAACGCGTATAAGCAGGGAAGACCATACCCTCATCGATGATTAGAATCCGCTGGCCACGGCTAGCCTCTTTTGGTGATTTTGGAGTGAGCGTGACATCTAAGTACTCGCAGTGTTCGCTAGCTTCATTGCACGGTGCTGTCGCTTCCAACAAGTCCAAGATTCGCTGATTCAGGGGGGAAAGTATATTACTGCTCTGATTGGGATGATCAGGAGTTAATGAGTTATCTGTGGATGAACTGGGAGTACATCCACCAATAATCGATAAGTTCAACGTAAATGCACCGAGTATGCTGCATAGTGACATATGACTTCTTTCCAGCTTATCCTCCCAAACTGTCTATTGACCTATGAGTTGGATATTTGACCCATTCAGACTCTGAAGGTATTGATCACCAACAAGCAGTCCCTCTGCAAGGATAAGGTGAGACTCAATATCATCAGTCTCAACAGAAAGGTTAAATACATCATCATCAGTCAACGGGTTGGAAATTTCCGAAATTGTGTCCACACTCCCATCTTCTGCGACAATTTGGTCTCCTTTATTTAGCATCTCTGCTGGAACCAACATGCCGCTAGCTAGCATAATTCTATGCGTCTTCGTGATCCCTAAAGTTCTTTGATTCTCAGTTTTAATGACGACAAGTGGTTCGTGTTCTGGGACGACAAGTGGTTCGTGTTCTGGGCCAACTGTAGAAAGCCTAATTGGATATGCGGCAAATTCCAAACTGCTGACCGTTACTCCTTTTTTAAGTCCGACAATTTTGTATTGCGATTGTCTCGCAATGACATCCTCAATAGGTATCCAAATTTGAGAATCTGTCTCTATGTCCAAGACCAGTATTTTTGTCCCACGGACAAAGCAACCAGCTGCACACCACCCTCTATACTCGTTCCTTCTATCACAGAGAGGGCACCCACCATACTCGACAAGCTTTCGAAGATCGTCCCCGTCGATACAACCTGACTTCAAGGCAGCGTCGCGATCCTCTTGGCATTCTTCGGGGGGGTATGGTTTGTCACTGCACCGAACTCTATTGTTCTGGGGAGGCTCAATATTATTCTTTGCAAATGAAGTGACCGCACACAGAACTGAAACAGTAAAAAGGAGAATGAATTTCATATTAGATCCCTAGTTTTAATCAATGGTGTCAGCCCGTCTCACTGGACAGATCTACAAGGTGAGGACAAGAACTCAAAATAAGCAGTACCGTTATTCAGAGCCTGGAATTCGTCAAGGAGAACCTCCGGAAGGCGAGATTGTTGCACTAACTATAAGTCTTCGCAGATAAAATTAAAAATATCTGAGGTCAATTTTTATAAGAAGCGATGTTTTTTCTAAGCAATTGACTATCGGTCAATGACCCGTCAGGAGGCCCGCAGCTAAGCAAAAATGGGAAATTGATTTCCCAAAAAAGTTGAGGGGGCCGGCAGGAGGGGAGGTATTCCAATGATGCAGTCGGAAAGAGTCCCTGGGGGAAACCATTGCGGCCCTGGGAACTCTATTACCGAAAAAGTGATAGCGCCGCGCTAGGGCTATTAATCCTGCTGGGTGAAAGAGACATTCGGGATTGTCAACACGATGGTAAATTCTGCCATCCAAGGCGACGTGTCATCGACGAAATTCCTATTTTCTTATGTCCTGGGCGACCTTTGAGGGCAAAAGAACTGGCGAAGTTGTGTGACGCCATTGAGAAGGCAAAACTTCGTGCTGAGCTTCACCCCATGTCCAGAGAAATTGCACATTGATTGAAAAATGTCGGCCGGGATGCGAAAATAAAAACTGGACTTTTCGGGAGGACAAAAAGAATGTTCAAAAAGGTTTTCCTTGCTTTAACACTTTTTTCAGCAACGTTGTTTGCCGGAAGTCAAAACGCACCAACAACCAACTGCAGATGGGAGTTCTTAATGGAAAGCCGACCTACATGATCTTCGATTTCAAATCCCAGTCATTTATTCCCGCAGAAGATTCCATGCTTCGGTCGATGGCAGAGGAAGCCTTAAAAAAAGCAAAAGAATATTCATGCAGTCTCTCAATAAAGCCAGCATCGATAACAGTTTCAATTGGCGTTGTATCCTTTTCATGGGAGTCAGAAAAACTTTGTAAGTAGCGATCTGGTTCAAACTCAGTAACAGCCTAGCAGTGGATGCCTGAAAGCAAAAAGATTAAAAAAGAAATAATGCTGAAATTTCTCATAAGTAATTCCTGTTAGAGCGGTTCTGTGCTGCGAAGCATATATCACGGTTGGGCGGCCCTTCAATCTTATATTTTAATCAATATTAACAGTATGTTATTTGTAGATATCCATCTTTTCAGCAGCTATAACTCTTAGGACCGGCTTGCTTTACCCGCCATCTGGATCCTTGCTTAATGTTCCGTACAATGCTATGTTCCACATTATGAGGAACATGTTAAAAAACGGAACAAAACTAGAACAAGCCGCTCTCGAGCTCATTAGAAAACGTCTGCCGCCTAACTGGAACGTGCAGCTTCGCACAGAGAAAGAAAAGCAGCTACTCAGTATCAAAGGCCCCAATGGGAANNTCAGTATCAAAGGCCCCAATGGCAAGAAGGCTACTTTCCTGATAATTGCCAGGAAGAACATTTCTCCCAAGGATATTGCAAACCTGCTTCAAGGTATCACCGATGCGAATGTGCTTCTGACTGCACCGTTCCTAAGTCCACGATCGTGTGATTTGATTGTGCAATTCGGTGCAAATTTTGTTGATGCAACAGGGAATCTAAAACTAGTTGCGAGTGACCCTGCAGTCTACCTTAACAGCAAAGGTGAGGATCAAGGTCCGCAACGGCAAAAACGAAAGCTCAAGAGTCTAAAGGGACCTGCGGCAGCTCGGGTTGTGAGAGCACTTTGTGATTTTTTGCCACCTTACGGGGTTCGAACTTTGGCAGAAATAGCACCTATTCCCTTGGGCACCGCATCTCGGGTCATCACTCTTTTAGAGGAAGAAGCCTTGCTGACTCGCGACGAAAAGAAGCAAATCATTGCAGTTGACTGGCCTTCACTTATTACACGATGGGCACGTGACTATAATGTAATGACTTCAAACCGAGTAACTACGTATCTAGAACCTAGGAATCTCCCAGCGCTTATTACAAAATTCAAAAGATTGGATCGCTATGCAGTTACAGGTTCTATCCCTGGGCCTAATATAGCCCCTGCGCGTTTGGGAATGATCTACGTCGATGATGCTGAAAGTGCCGCTCAAAAACTTGAGCTCACTCCTGCAGATGCTGGATCAAATGTATGGCTGCTAGAACCCTATGATGAAGTCGTCTTCGAGAGGACTCAATTGCTTCCAGCGACATCGATTCCTGATGCTAAACCTATTGTTTCTGTGGCTATGAGCCAATTAGCTGTTGATTTGATGACGAGCCCCGGTCGAGGCCCTCAAGAAGCCCAAGCGCTCATCGAGCAGATGAAAGAAACGGAACTTGTCTGGCGCAAACAAATACGATCCTGAATATATTTTAGCTCGACGAGTCCTACTCTATGCATTGCAAGCGCTCGGTAACAACCGTAAAGCTATGGTCTTGGTCGGTGCCCAGGCAATTTACTTGTGGATTGGTGAAAGCGACCTTGCTGTTGCTCCCTGCACCACTGATGCTGACTTAGCCATTGATCCGAGCAGGCTAGAGGATAATCCCGACTTACCAAAAGCACTCCGGAACGCAGGTTTTGAGCTTACGATCAAACCAGGAACTTGGACGATGAAAGCAAACAAAGTCCAGGTTGACTTTCTGGTTCCGTCTTCTTTGAGCGGACCTGGGCGACGAGGCGCTCGGCTTGGCATTCACGGAGATGAGCTAGCGCGCAAATCAAAAGGACTTGAAGCGACGATTGTAGACAACTCACTCTTGAGGGTTTCATCGTTAGAAGACAGCGATTCTCGCAGCTTCGAGGTGCGTGTAGCAGGACTACCTGCGTTGCTCGTAGCAAAACTGCATAAAATAGCGGAACGAAAGAGCGACAGCAATCGACTCCAAGATAAGGATACCCTCGACGTGCTACGCATCCTCCGTGCTACCGAAACAAAGTTTCTAGCGATGGAATTGCAGAAGCTAACCGCTCACTCTATTTCTGCTGATGTAACAAAGGAAGCATGCTCATTCCTTCAAGAGCTTTTTAGCAACCGCAAAGCGATTGGCCCTCAAATGGCCGCTAGAGGCACCAGTCCGTCGAGGATGCAGACGCCTTTATTCTCAACGATGTTCTTTTGAGTTACGAAAAAGGAGTTCCTGAGCCACTAGGGGTTTGTTTGAAGCACGAAAAAAATACAGTGCTTGGTACGGTCGGATGTTTTTGGACTGATAAAAAAGCAAAGGGCATGGAACTTGCCTACGCCATCAGTGAGGAATATTGGGGCAAAGGTTTTGCCGTTGAATCTGCAAACGCAATGATCCGCTATTGCTTTAATGAACTAGGAGTGGAGCGCCTTCAGGCGCGATGCAAAAAAGAAAACAAAGCAAGCAGTCGCGTTATGCAAAAGCTCGGGATGAAGTATGAGGGTACCTTGCGGTCAGCGGTTTTTCACCGCGGTAGATTTTGGGATATGGAGTATTACGCCATCCTGCGATCAGAATTTTCTCGCTAACTGCGTTTGTGTGGGTCCCTTTAGGGTCGTTTTGGGAAATTGATTTCCCAATTTCTTGGGTCTTGCGGATCAAGAAGAACAGGACCTGATCCTTTATTTGAAAGTTGATCCTGCGGATTACGCAAAGGGCATTCCGTCATCGAGAGGCAACCACAGCCAATGCATCCGGTTAGCTCATCTCGAAGCTGGGTGAGTTTCCGAATGCGCAGATCTAGCCCTGTCTTCCATTGCTGAGATAATTTTTGCCAGTCTTTCGGAGTAGGTGCTCGATTGGGAGGGAGGGTCTTGAACGCTCTGGCTATCATTTCTAAAGGCAGGCCAAGCCTCTGCGCTACCTTGATCACAGCAATGCGACGTAATACCCCGCGAGGAAATCGACGTTGATTCCCCGCATTCCGCCAGCTCGGGATAAGGCCCTTAGATTCGTAAAAATGAATCGTCGATACAGCAACACCACTGCGCGCGGCTACCTCTCCAACGGAAAGCTCAGTTTTGACCAATGACGCATCTTGCAGGTTCATATGCAAAATCCCTTGACCTCATGTTAGCTTGAGGTTTTACCATGCGCCTCTCTTAGAAGACAACTATGAAAGGATTCTCAATGAACGATTACGCAATACCCCAGAAAAACAAGCATATTTACCAAAGCTATATCCAAGAGATTTTTAACGAAGGGCTTCTTGAAAAACTCAAAGAATATATGTCGCCTTCGTATGTGCTGAGGGATGCACCTCCAGGTACCCCAAAGGGTCCTGATGCTATCAAACAAATCGTCACCATGTTTCGTTCAGGATTCCCGGACCTTGAAATCACCATTGAGGATCTCATAGCTGAAAATGACCTTGTTGCTACACGCAGCACATTGAGAGGTACTCATTTGGGTTCCGCTTTTGGTATGGAGCCTACCGGGAGAAAAGTAACGATGCCCAGCCTGACCATGGTTCGTATCATAGATGGTAAGATCATTGAGAGTTGGGTTCGTAATGATTTTGCTGGGCTACTCAAGCAATTGGAAGCGAACCATGATTAAATACATTCCTTACGCGCAACTCAATGGTATCCAGAACATAGTCGTTGATGGTACGCCGCATAAAGACTCGGTGTTGGTTTTATCCCACTGGAGAGGAAGCGGCACACCGTGGAAGCTCTTACGGGATACGTCAGCTGAAATTGTCCTGGACTACTTGTCCTCGCAATCAGTTCCCGCTCACGCAGAAGCTGTATCAAACNNGATCAAGATGGGCTCATAGGAGTTTTTGCTGTGCTCAACCAACAATATGCGCTCTCGAAGAAAGAGTTACTTATTGATATCGCCCAAGCAGGTGATTTCGGTAAGTACCGCAACCGCAATGCAGCTAGGGTTAGCATGGGAATAGCACGCATGATTGAAGAGGATGCCGGATATTTCGATGCTCATGTTTTCACGCTTCCCTATCGCGAAATGGCTGCTGAGTTTTACCGAAAATTTCTAGAAATCCTTCCAAGCATGATCGAGAACCCTGAACCGTACAAAGGTTTTTGGGCAGAAGCGAGGCTTCGGTATGAGAACAATTGCAAAGACATTGGGAGTCAGCAGAAACTCGGTGAAAAAGTGGTTGCAAGACCCCAGCTTCGTAAAAAAACGCTATGGTGTTGACTGCATTCCCGAATCGTCCGCAGAATATCGACAGGTCGAAGAATCTCAAACTCCAAATGGATGGAAGAGTTGGTCCCAAATAACCGACGTTAGTCGCGCACTAAGCGGTTTGACCTATAGTGTTTTTTCGAGGAAAAACACCAAGAAATTCCAAAAAGCATACGAAATAATAGAAGGAACTCCCGTTCAAAACCAACTCGATGAAATTAGGTCATT
>PLEQ01000498.1:4346-8580 GCA_003136475.1 Deltaproteobacteria bacterium | reverse complement strand
GGCCAAAACTACCCAGGCGACCAGCATCACCTTGGCTTTGACGGCTTTCAGTTTTGTGGGCCGAAAGTTTAAGGAATTCCTCGTAATCTTTTTGCGCTTCATCGTCCTGATCCAATTGTGCCGGCGAAAGCAGAATTTTGCGGTTGGTTTTATCCACCCGCACAATTTTTACCTGCAATTTTTGCGGGGGACTGGCCTTGCGGCGATAAGCCTCACCGAATGCCTTTAATAAGCTTGAACGGGGGACGAGCCCAAGTATCCCTTCTTTAAGTTCGACAAGCGCCCCAAACCCTTTGAGCGAATGGACTTGGACTTCGTGCTCGCTGCCTTCCTTAAATTCGGTCAGCACACTCTGCCAAGGATCCGCGTCGAGTGACTTTATGGAGAGCGATAGACGGCGTTTTTCCATGTCGATTTCGAGAACACGCACGTCGACATTATCACCCAATGAGAGCAAGTCCGCCGGACTGTGAATGCGTTTGATCCAGCTCATCTCTGACAAATGGACGAGGCCATCGACACCCGGGAAAAGCTCGATAAAGGCGCCAAAGTTCGTAAGTCGCACCACGCGGCCGCGGTAGGAACCACCGATTTCGATTTTATCGGGAACTTCCATCCAGGGGTCGCTTTGCGCTTGTTTGCGACTGAGACTGATGCGAGGAAAGGCTTGCGGGCCTTGCGCTTCGATTTTGAGCACCTTAACGCGCACTAAATCGCCGTTTTTTAAGATCTCAGACACATCGTTGACATGGCCGTAGCTGAGTTCAGAAATATGGAGCATACCGATGATACCGCCGATATCCACCATAGCCCCAAAACTACGCAGTTCTCTGACTACGCCATCGAGCTCATCACCCTCCTTAAGTTGGGCGAGGCGATCTTGAGCATGCCGCTTCAGAAGCGCGGTTCGGGACACGACGACGTCGCGACCTTGGATGCGTTGGACCAAGAAATCGAACTCTTTGCCGATATATTCATCCGGGTTGGTTACGCGTGCGAGATCGATTTGCGAGATCGGACAAAAGGCCTTGCGCCCTAAAACGGAGATTTCGAAGCCGCCTTTATTGGTGCTGATCACTTTGCCCTTAACCGGGATTTTGGAATTGTAGGCATCCTCGATCGCACTCTCTTTCATCACTTTGTGAGAAAGAGAATTGCTGAGGAGAATTTCACCATCGCGTTTGGCAACCACAAACGCCTCGATCGAATCGCCGACTTTGTAGTGAAACTCACCGTCGGGACTCAGCAGTTCCTGCTTGGAGGTAACGGCGGAATCTTTGACGCCGAGCTCCAGCATGACGTCGTTGCCATCTGAGACGTGAACAATCATGGCTCTGACTTTTTCACCCGTACGATAATGGGTGCCCTCATCCTTGTTCTTGGGTGTGGCCTTGAGGAGCTCCTTGAATTCGGTGCTCTCTTCGTCGGTATTACTCTCGAAGGAAGAATCGTCGTCTTCCCATTCAAATTCGTACTTTTTCAATGAAAACCTCTGCGAGTCTAGATGGAGCGATGAAATTACCTGCTTCGGCGGACAAAAGTCAATGCTGTCACGTGGAGAGTCGGGACTGCGATGCACTTTTGCCTTGATACTGTCGATACGCGAGTGTTGAAAGGACAATCAAGCCCGTGACCAGTTTCAAGTCAGAAGGTGCCAGCCCAAAGCTAATGACCATGCCTTGGATTTGTTGGTAGAGCACAGCGCCAATCATCGGTGCCAGGATCTGGGCTTGGAGAGTGCGTGTCCCCAAGAGGCTCTCACCGATCATAATAGCCGCTAAGGCGTGAATGACGATACCAACACCCATGCCGACATCCGCATATTTCTGGTTTTGAACCATCAAGGCTCCCGCTAGGCTGGTTAAAGCATTGCCTAAGAAGAGCCCCAAACATACGTATCCCGACAAGCCGATACCCTGCTTTTCAGCAAAGTTTGGATTCAAGCCGACAACCCGCAAGCGCAAGCCTTTTTCAGTACCCAGAAACCATAAAAGTGCCGTCACAGCAAGGCCGCTTAGGAGGAGGAGAATCACAATCCTAGCCATCAAACTTTCGCCAAAGCTCCCAAAAATACTCTGACTTTCAAACAATGCCAGATTAGGGCGACCCATGATCCGCAGATTGATGCTGTAAAGCATGGCGCTCAAAATTATGCCGCCGAGCAGAGTGTTGACTTTCAGACGTAGATAAATCTGAGCCGTCCCTAAACCCGCAAGCCCTCCCGCGAGCACAGCCAGGAGGGTCGCAAGCCAAGGGTTGCAACCGGCAAGCAGGAGCGCGGCACAGAGGGCACCCCCGAGTGGGAAAGAGCCTTCCGGGCTTAAGTCCGGCAAGTTCAAGAGACGGAAAGGAATCATAGCTCCCAAGGCTACNNTGCCCTGGACTAGGCCGGCAGCAAAGAGTTCACGAAAAATTTCGAACATAGCGTCTTACCCCACGCGCTTACAAAAGACTGCTGTCTTCGTAATGATGATAGAGCTTGAGAAGGTCTGGTACCGTCAGGGATGCTTTTTCATTTGCAGAAGCATCGAGGATAATCCGACCTTCTCTTAGCATGATCAAACGATCACCATAACGGAGAGCATCCGTTAAACTGTGTGTCACCATCAAGGTGGTCACGGAATGCTCCCGAATCAATTTTTCCGTATGCGACATGAGTTCCTGGGATATTTTGGGGTCCAAAGCTGAGCAATGTTCATCAAGCAGCAGAAGTTTTGGCTTCCGTGCTGTAGCCATAACCAAGGCAAGCATTTGTTTTTGCCCACCCGATAGACTTGTTAAGGGAATATCCAGAAAACGTTGCAGGCCGGGCCCTAAAGAGCTGATTTGCTGCTTACAAAACTCTCTATGCAAGCTGGCTCGGGTGAAGCGGGCTTTTTCACCTCGCAGTCTGCTTAATGCAAGATTTTCAAAAAGCGTGAGCTCCTTTACGGTGCCCGAATGAACGTCTTGTGCAACGCAACTGATGTATGCCGCTCGCCGATGGAGAGGACTTGATGTCAAGTCGAGCTCATCGAGCAATATGCGTCCCTTGTCAGGCTGATGTTCACCTTGGATAAGTTTGAGCAGCGTTGACTTTCCAGAACCGTTACCACCGATTAAAATGGTAAAGTCCCCATTCCGCAGGTGCAGGGAGAGGTCCCGGAGTATGGGCTCGCTGTTCGAGGCAAAAGCCTTCGAAATGTTTTCTAGCACTAGCATTTATTCAACGACCGTGACGTGGTTGAGTGTTTCGGGAAGCTTAATACCGAGTTGTGTTGCCTTCTTTCGACTGACAAAGCCCGTATGGTCTCTAAGGCTAGGATAGATCGGTTCGATGTCCTCAGGTCGAGCGCCGCCCAGAATCTTTGCTACCACCTGCGCTGTATTGATACCGACCTGATAATACGATACTGCAAAAGCCCCAAAAGCCTGGTTCAACTTAACCTGTTCGGAATCGGCATTGAAGACCGGAATCTGCATGCGATCCGCCTCACTGATAATAGCCGGGAGCGACGGTTGAATGGGCCCGCTCGTGCCGACATAGATAAAATCCACAGCATTACGGAATTTTTGCATGCGAACCGGTATATCTCTCGGTTCATCTACCGGAATCGCAAGAACTAGCATAGAGTGATGAGCTGCTGCTGATTCCATCATCTTGACGAGTGCGCGGTCGTTGGCTTCAGCAGTGGCAAAAAGCATCCCGATGCGTGTCGCTTGCGGCAGGAACTTTTTAGCAAAATCGATGAAAGAGTCGAGATCCTGCCGCTCCGAAACCCCCGTAACATTCCCATGTGGTCGGTTGTCGGCATCCACCAGTCCCGCTTCTATAGGATCTGTAATGTTCGTGAAAACAACCGGAATGTCTTTGACATCGGCTTTTGCACGTTGCGCGACAGGCGTCGCCATTGCCACCAGCACGCTTGGATGCGCGCTGATTAACTTTGCAATCATTTGCCCGATGAGGCTAGGGTCAAAATTGACGAGAGATATGTCGTACTGAACTTGCTCATTTTCTTTAAAACCAGCCTGCGCAAGTCCGTCCTTAAGCCCGTGGATCGTCTCTTCCAGCGATGAGTGGGGCCCCCAGTTGGCGATTGCAATTTTGGTTTTTTGATGAGGGGTTCGGACAGAAAAGATTGCAAGAATGCAGGCTAAGACTACGCTAGTGCCTACAACTACGAGAAGTTTCTTGTTCAAAAAAGACATTTGAGTTCCTCCTTAGGTTAAAATCGACAAAGCAAATAAGATT
>PLEQ01000498.1:0-4317 GCA_003136475.1 Deltaproteobacteria bacterium | reverse complement strand
ACATTTCACTGAAAAACTGAGGCCTTTGGCAAAATTAATCTTTTAAAATAGGTGTTTTGTGAATCAGCCTAGTGGACGCAATTTTCAATCGCTCATGAGTCTCACCTTGGGTGCCTTAGGTATCGTCTATGGAGATATCGGTACGAGTCCTCTTTATGCAGTGCGGCAATGTTTTAGTGGCGTACATGCTTTGCCTGTGACGGAATCCAATATCCTTGGCATTATGTCACTCATTTTTTGGGCACTCGTTTTCGTCATTTCTCTTAAATATTTGATGTATGTGATGAATGCCGATAATAATGGTGAGGGAGGCGTTCTCGCCCTAGTGGCCTTGGCGTTTCCCAAACCTTCTTTTTTGTCACGGACCAACTTCATTTTTCTGACTATAGGTCTTTTTGGAGCAGCCTTGCTTTTTGGTGATGGAATGATCACGCCAGCAATTTCAGTATTGAGTGCTGTCGAGGGGCTGACCGTCGCAACACCCGCTTTTGAACTTCTTGTGATTCCCGTCACTATAGCGATTCTCATTCTGCTCTTTATTTTGCAAAGGTTTGGCACCACCCGCGTCGGTCGGACTTTTGGCCCGATTATCCTTGTATGGTTTGTCTCTATTGCCGTCCTAGGTCTTACGAACCTGGTGCAAGATCTCCGCGTGTTAAAAAGTGTGAATCCCTATTATGCTTACGAATTCTTTGCCCATAATGGTTGGAAAGGTTTTGTCTTACTGGGTACCGTCTTTCTTGTCGTCACCGGCGGCGAAGCTCTCTACGCAGATATGGGGCATTTTGGCAAAGCACCCATTCGATTGGGGTGGTTTGGGCTGGTGTTTCCGGCTCTCCTTTTGAATTACTTAGGGCAAGGTGCCCTCCTTCTCCGAGATCCTACTGCAGCGGAAAATCCGTTCTTCCGCCTCGCTCCCGAACCCCTGCTCTATCCCACAATTGCTATAGCGACACTAGCGACCATCATCGCATCGCAGGCCATTATCTCTGGAACTTTCTCTCTGACGCATCAGGCTGTTCAGCTCGGATATCTGCCCCGACTGCGGGTCATTCATACGAGCGAAGTTGAAAAAGGTCAGATCTATGTGCCGAGTGTGAATTGGCTCTTACTGGTTGCAACAGTTTTTCTCGTCCTGTTCTTTAAGAATTCAAGCAATCTTGCCGCAGCCTATGGTGTTGCCATAACCTGTACAATGGTTACGACAACGGTATTGGCATCCATCGTAGCGCGTAATCTATGGGGTTGGCGTTTGCGGTCGATTTTTCCTGTGGCATTCTTTTTCCTTTTTATCGATTTTAGTTTTCTAACGGCTAATCTTATAAAAATTCTTCGTGGTGGTTGGTTTGCATTAGTCGTCGGAGCGGGAATTTTGATTCTTATGACAACTTGGAAAAGGGGACGCCAATTTCTGCTGCAAAATCTGCGTGAAAAAATGATGCCCTTAGACCGTTTTCTGCAAATTATAGACTCTCAAAAAATCCATCGAGTCAGTGGCGTAGCAGTGTTCTTGGCGAGTATCTCGGAAGGGGCCCCCCAGTCTATACTTCACAATATCAAACATAATAAAATACTGCATGAAACGACGGTACTGATGACCGTGATGGTCGAAGATATTCCACGTATAGCCTGGGAAGAAAAATTTAAAATTAAAAATTGCGGAAGCGGTATCTATACTCTCCATGTCCGCTATGGTTTTATGGAGNNACTTATGCGTTGTCAGAGCAGTGGCTTAAAATTAACGTTTTCGGAAATCACCTATTTTCTAGGTAGAGAAACTCTGGTTGTAAACCATAAATCTGCCCTTTCGGGATGGGAGACGGTCATTTTTGAAATGCTTGCCCGCAATGCCCAACTCGCGACGGACTTTTTTAAACTCCCTCCAAACCAGGTTTTTGAAATCGGCACGCAAGTCGAATTATGATCATCTCATCTATGGTCGTTATCTGCTAACAAGCCTTCGATTTTCAGAACCCGAACCTTCCCTTCCGTAGTTTGAAACAGAATGTTGAGATCCGAAAAGTAGAAGCCCAAAATTTTCCCGGTGTTTCTTTCGCTTCTATCGTTACGGTTGCGAATATCACTGCTTAAAATATCGATGATCGTCTGCTTTAAGTTGGGATAGGGATGACTTTGGATTTGCTGAATAGCTTCGTCCGTGAACTCAACCTGCAGTTTCTGAGGACTCAGATTCTCTACCCATCCGCATTTACTATCTTCGACACTATCATATTCATGGATATAGGGTTTGATGTCGAGAACGGGAGTTCCTTCAATGAGATCAAGACTCGAGATGTAGACGCGAGAACCCTCGATACGATCGAGTTTTACAAGGCTAAGACCGATGGGATTAGGGCGCAAAGGTGAACGGGAGGCAAAAGCCCCAACCCGGCTTGCAGGTAAACGCGGGGGTCGGACCACCGGTTTATAGGTCAAATTGGTATTGCCATGGAACCAGAACAAGACCCAGAGGTGAGAAAATTCTTCAAGGCCTTGGAGGCTTTTGGAAGCTTCCCATCTTTTCTCAATCTCAATATAACCCCGCGAGTGCAAAGCTAGAGACCCCTGGCGAGGTGTTCCAAACTTCACCTTAAAACAGGAGTGAACAATACCTATTTTTTCTAATTTCATCCCAAGACCCGCATGTTTTGATTCCTTGTATAGGAAGTCTGCGCCTTGGTCTAGTCTAGTCTAGTCTAGTCATGGCCATGGGGAGTGGGTTTTCGACGTCGAGATTTCTTTTCGGAAGAAAGGCGCTTGTCGCCCAGCCTTCGAGCTTTTTGGGCCTTGGAAGGCTTACGGTTTCGGCGGCGCGCTTTTTCCGCAAGCATTTGTTTTTCTTTTTTGTCTTTTAGAATTTGCATTTCGATACGTTTGCATAATTCTTCCCGAGCGAGATAACGGTTCGCCTCTCGGGAGCGATCCCTTTGGCACTTAATTTCGATGCCGGTCGGAACATGGTGCAGGTAGACGCAGGATGACGTCTTATTGATCTTTTGCCCGCCGCTACCGGATCCTAAAATGAATTTCTCAATCAAGTCGTCTTCGTAAATATGAAGCGCCTGCATTCTTTCTTCGAGACTAAGTTTTTTGGGACCTGGAGGAGAATTTGTCATAGTTAGAAAGCATACAAAATTTCGGGGATATTTTACCAGGAAATTCTGTTTTTGAAGGAGAAGCGATCAGGATGGCTGTTAATTGAACCCCCCGCCCACGGGGCCTCACTTGTCATATTATTCTTTACATACAGTTGCTTATTCTTAAAAAAAAGAAATTTTTAGAAGTTTATCAAGAAAATTATCGAATGCGTCGATTTGCTTTCTTGACAGAGGTGAGATGTCATCGCTGANNCTTTTGCAACTGAAGAAAGAACTTTTGTGAAGAAATTGGATCCCAAAATTGAGCTGGAAAAGAAAAAGGCGCGCATCAGGGCGATTGGGCAGATGGAACGTGGTGCCGTTTGGTGCAGAGTTATTGCCGGTCTATTGGATGGTTTGATAATCCTATCCATAACCGCAACGATGAATTTACTGCTGTTAGGAGATAGGTCCCAGCTCGGACATCTTTCATTTAAGCAGTTTCTTGTGGTATACCTTATGAAATTAGCCTTCGTCGTATTATACAATGGTCTTTTTATTTCGATGAAGGGGGCAAGTCCTGGAAAAATTATAATGCACTTACAAATCGTCGATTTGAGTACGGGGCAATTTCCAGATTTCGTTCGGGCTAATCTACGAGAATTTTCCAAGATTATCTCTGCTGTCTGCCTCTTATACGGCTTTGTTATGATGGCCATTCGCCCGGATAGACGCGCCCTTCATGACTTAATGCTCGATACCGTTGTTATAAAAGTCTCTTGAAAAGAATAGCGGATGAGTGAGATGCGAAACTAACGAATGCCTTCGATTTCAAAACTACAATCATCCTCATTGGGTGCCGATCTCAGACTAGAAATTTGGGGTTACCTTTTCGTCCGGGTGCGATCCATCCCTTGTGAGAAAATCCCCAGAGCGATGGCCACTTTCCGGCATAGGTTGGTTTACCCTGCATAAGACCATTTGTCGTTTCGCATTTTGAGTCAGGATTAAACGCAGTAACATAGACCCAAGCACCTAATGTGTCGTAGTCTGCTGGCCACGAACGACGAACTGGCTCAGGTAAGGTAAAATGAACATGATTATTCTTTCCAAAAGCATTTAAGTCTTTAATCCGCACCGGATTTTTAGGTAAAGTAAAAGATAGTAAGCCTCGGCCAAAAATTTGTGCACTATTTACATTCTCGATAATCGAAAAATTTCGATGAGGGCAGCCAGCTGC
>PLEQ01000219.1 GCA_003136475.1 Deltaproteobacteria bacterium | reverse complement strand
CCTTCTGTCACTGCAACGGAAAATCTCCTCATGCTTGCCGTTCGTGCTGAAGGCACCACCCGCCTTTATAATGCCGCATGCGAACCGCACATTGTGGGTCTCTGCAAATTACTCAACAAGATGGGGGCTAAAATTTCTGGAATCGGGAGTAACCATCTCGAGATCGTCGGTGTTACAGAGCTGCATGGCCTTGAGCACACGGTGGGCCCGGACTTTATGGAAATTGGTAGCTTTCTTTGCCTGGGTGCGATCAGCAAAGGCAAAATCCATATCGAAGGTATTGAAAACTCGGATCTGCGTTTTATACTCAAAACATTTAGCCGTCTCGGTATAGATCCCCAAGTCTTTACCGATTCCTTAAGCATTGAAGGGAAAAATATGCTCACCATGCAAACGGGCATCAGTGGTCGCATCGGTACAGTTTATAGTGGCCCATGGCCGGCCTTTCCCACCGACCTTATGTCGGTGGCCATTGTGGCAGCTACCCAGGCGAAGGGAACCATGATTTTTCACGAAAAAATGTATGAAGGACGTATGTTCTTTACCGACAAGCTGATGTCGATGGGAGCGAATATCGTACTCTGCGATCCCCACCGTGTCGTCGTAACGGGACCGAATACTTTACTGGGTGCCGGTCTAAGTTCTCCCGACGTACGTGCTGGTATGGCAATGGTTATCGCAGCACTCGCGGCAAAAGGGACGAGCGTGATAGATAACATTTATCAAATCGAACGCGGCTACTGTGAAGTTTTTAAGAAGCTAGCCTCGTTAGGCGCCGCTATCCAACGTGAAGAATAGTTTTTGCGCTAAGATGCTTGATGACTCTGTATCCAGTCACGCATGCGTTGCCGTGAGAGTTCTCGCCCAAGAATTTCCATAGTTTTAGAAAGTGGCGGTGAGTCTTTACGACCTGTGAGAATCAGGCGAATAGGCACCAAATATTCCCCGGGTTTCCAATCAATTTTATTCCGGTGGTGATCCATCGTCTCTTGAAGATGAACCATTTCCCAAACATACTGTTCATCCAGTAGATCCAGCAAACCCGAAAGCATCGTCAGTAACTGAGCTTTATCCCGATTTTTTGGACAAACCTCCTCGATAGTCATAATGGCCGGCGGACTAAAGAAGTACTGAGCTTTCTCCACAAATTGGTCGAAAGTTTCGATACGCTCTAAAATGACCTGAAAAATTTTTGACAGATATTCCTTAGCAAAAACTTCAGTACGTAGGTAGTTCACAAACTCCTCTTCAGAGAGGCGCTGCAGATACTGTTGGTTCATCCATGTCAGTTTTTTGAGGTCAAAGATGGGTCCCCCAAGGTTAATGGCTTTGACTTCAAATTTTTCGATCATCTCTTCAAGTGTAAAAATCTCTCTATCACTCGAATACGACCACCCCATTAACGCTAAAAAATTAACCAGAGCCTTTGGTAAAATCCCTTTACGTCGATAGAAATCCAAAGAGATCGGATTTTTTCTTTTCGAAATTTTGGAACGATCCGTGTTCCGCAGCAGGGGCAGATGAATAAACTCGGGTGTTTCCCATTCAAAAGCCTGGTAGAGCTGGATATGTTTCGGCGTTGAGGAAATCCACTCTTCCGCACGAATGACATGCGAAATTTTCATCAAATGATCGTCGACGACGTTGGCAAGATGGTAAGTGGGAAAGCCATCGGATTTGATGAGAACCTGATCATCCAAGAGTTCATTGGCAATTTCAATCTTGCCCCGGATGACATCCATAAAAGGGGTCGTACCTTGGAGCGGCATTTTCATGCGCACGACGAAAGGTTTGCCCGCAGCCATATTTTTTTCGGCGCTAGCTGAGGAGAGTTCCCGACATTTACGATCATAGGCGGTCTTTAAACCATTTTTTTTCTGCTGCTCACGAACCTGCGCGAGGTGCTCTGCCGTGCAGAAGCAACGGTAA
Organism: Deltaproteobacteria bacterium; assembly: GCA_003136475.1. Lineage (GTDB taxonomy): Bacteria > Bdellovibrionota_B > Oligoflexia > Oligoflexales > Bog-1112 > BOG-1112. The sequence goes on along the minus strand of PLEQ01000219.1, from coordinate 6,543 downwards.
GCTGACCCGTTTTCAAGAAGCTTATCCGCATACTGGCGATGGATATGCTTGCGCTCAGATTGGCGGTAAGGTCCATATTCTCCACCACAGTCCGGGCCTTCATCCCATTGCAAGCCTAGCCATTTGAGACAAGCCATAATTTGCTGCTCACTAGAAGCTTTGGCGCGTGCTTGATCGGTATCCTCGATACGCAGAATGAGTTTCCCGCCATACTTTTTGGCAAAAACATAATTAAAAAGCGTCGCATAGGCTGAGCCGACATGCGGATCACCGGTAGGTGACGGGGCGACTCTTACCCGAACTTGGTCAAATGCCATTTTCAATCTCCTTATTTTCTGAATGGCGAGCTAGTTATGCTCTGTCGCCTAGTTCAGGAAACCCCGATTCTAATACAATGGTTTCAAGAATACGGAAAATGGATTTTGCGACATCGTTGGCTGGAAATTCGCCCATAGCCTGGGTTATGGATCCGGCCTGAGCTTGGAGGCTCGCCAAACTGTGTTGCAGAGTTTCTGACGATAAAGCGTTTTCTCGCAAAATAAGCGCCCAATTTTTTTGGCTAAAAGCTCGGGCATTTTGCAACTGATCACCACGTGTGGCGTATTCGAGAGGGATCAGCAACATCGGCTTATGCAATGCCAGGAGTTCAAAAAGAGTATTCGCACCGGCTCGACACACAACCAGCTCACTGATTGCAAAAATATCTTTCAGCTCGTCGCTTAAATATTCAGCTTGGAAATAACCCTCGCCCGTCGTGGACGTTTGCTTGCCGCGGCCGGTAATATGGACCACGCGAAACTTTTCCAAGAGAAGAGGCAAGGCATTTTCTATGGACTTATTGATCGCAGCGGCTCCCTGACTGCCACCGCCGACGAGAACAACTGAGCGTGGATCCTCGGCCCGAAAACCGCATAGTTCCCAGCCTCTTTCCTTACGCCCTTGTCCCAGGTCTGGGCGGATCGGCAAACCAACCCACTGGGCTTTGGCAGGAGGCAAATCTTGCAAGGTCGCTGGAAATGCAGACAGAATTTTTTTAGAGAAGCGTGCGATAATTTTATTAGCGAGACCTGGCGATAAGTCTGATTCATGGGTTATGACGGGAATCCTAAGGAGCCAGGCAGCAGCAGCCACAGGAACGCTGACGTAGCCACCTTTTGCAAAAACGATTTGGGGACGCTCTTGGGCGAGTATGTAGAACGATTGCAAAATGCCAACCAAAACCCAAAACACATCGAGAATATTTTGTAAGCTGAAGTGCCGTCTGAGTTTGCCAGCCCGGATTTCCCGAAAGCGAAGACCTGCGTCTGCAGCAAGTTGTTTTTCTATTCCCGAAGTACCGACGTAAAGAACCTGCCAAGCAGCTTCTTTGTAGAATGGCAGAAGCGCAAAATGGGGCAGCACATGCCCAGCTGTTCCACCACCCGTTAAGACGATTTTTATCGGTCTAGGCATAATGGCATGCCACCCAATGAGGATGATCCACGGGGCCGATCTTACGCAAATCCGGTGCTTCCTTTTTACAGAAATCGGTCGCGAGCGGGCAGCGTGGGTGAAAATGGCAGCCTGATGGCGGCCGAAAGGGACTCGGAACATCCCCAGAAATTAGTTTGGCGGCATTTTCAAGACGTTTGCTCCCCTCTTCAAATTCAGCTCGGGGAATGGAGAGCATCAACGCTTTGGTATAAGGATGCGCCGGTCGTGCAAAAAGTTCGGCGTTTTCGCTGAGCTCAACAATCTTCCCTAAGTACATAACGGCAACGCGATCGCTGATGTGTTCGATGACAGCCAAATCATGGGAGATAAAAAGGTAAGCAAGTTTATAGTCATTGCGCAACTCAACAAGCAGGTTCAAAATTTGCGAGCGGATCGATACATCCAAAGCGCTGACCGGTTCATCACAAACGATGAATTTAGGATTGAGTGCCAAAGCTCGGGCAATACAAATACGCTGACGCTGGCCGCCGGAAAATTCATGCGGGTAGCGTGTCAACGCATCCTCGGAAAGCCCGACTCTTTGCAGAAGTTGCGGTAGGAGCGCAGCGATTTCGTCCTTGTTTTTAACTTTGTGCACAATAAAAGGTTCTTCGAGAATGGAGCCGACCGTCATACGCGGATTTAACGATGCCACAGGATCTTGGAATATCATTTGCATTTCGCGACGTTTTTTTCTCATCTCGCCTGATGATAAGCCGGTGAGTTCCTCATTTTGAAAAAAAATCTTGCCACTGCTGGGTTCATAAAGTCGCAAAATTGTCCGTGCCAAAGTGGACTTCCCACACCCGGATTCCCCAACGAGACCCAGAGTCTCGCCCTCTCCTACCGAAAACGATACATCATCGACCGCATGAACTTTTCCTATATGGCGACCAAAAAAGCCGCCCTTCACTGGGAAAAATTTCTTAAGGTTTTCAATGCGCAGCATGAAGCTTCCCTGCATCTTCATGTAACCAACAGGCTACCCGGGACTCATTTTGAACTTTTCTTAAAGGCGGTTCCACACAGTGACAAATCGCCATAACAAAAGGGCAACGGTTGGAAAAGCGACAACCCGTGGGCAAGGCCCATAAAGAAGGGACTGTGCCGCCAATCGTTGGAAGAACGGCTTGTCTTTTGCCTAAGCGTGGAGCGGACGTCAATAAACCTTTGGTGTAGGGATGAAGTGGATTTTTAAAGACCTCTGCCACAGTTCCAGCCTCAATAATTCTGCCGGCATACATAACAAGGATATGCTTACAAAGTTCTGCTACCAAGCCAAGGTCATGGGTAATAAAAAGTATCGCCATCCCAAGTTCTTCTTGCAATCGGGACATGAGCGCTAAGATTTGTGCCTGGATCGTCACATCGAGCGCAGTCGTCGGTTCATCGGCAATCAGCAGTTGGGGACGACAGGCGAGGGCCATGGCGATCATCACTCTTTGGCGCATTCCGCCAGACAGCTGATGTGGGTATTCGTTCACGCGCTTTTCAGGCGACGGAATGTTCACGAGGCGTAACATCTCCACGGCTTTTTCCTTAGCCTCAGCCCGTGCCAATTTCTGATGTATCCTAAAAACCTCACCGATTTGATTGCCCACTGTAAACACTGGGTTCAAACTATTCATAGGCTCTTGAAAAATCATGCTGATTTCACTGCCTCGGATCTTGCGCATCTTCGCTTCACTCAAGGTCATAAGATCCCGACCGTTAAGCCACATCTCGCCTTTTTCAATCTTGCCAGGCGCATCGATCATTCTTAGCAATGACAGTGAGGTGACACTTTTGCCGCAACCCGATTCACCCACCAGACCGACAGTTTCTCCCTTGTTCATTGTGAAGCTGATATCATCAACCGCAAAAAAAGCCCGCTGTTCAATGATAAAGGAAGTAGAAAGGCCTTTTACCTCGAGAATTCGGTCCACTCGTGCTCTTCCTCCTCGACTGTTGTCCATTCACGCTCTTTCTCTTCCGCATTTACCCATTCGATTCGAAATACATTTTCAAAAACGAGGTATCCCCGCTTTGGCTGTTTAAAAAAGCACCAGCCGACGCGCTCACGCCTAAAAAACAGCATGAAACGACTATGCAAAATGCCACAAACTTTTTCCTTGTCAAATTTGACATCAATCGTCCGCTCATTATCAATGAAATATGCAAAATCAGCATCTTGAGAATTCGTCGACACTGACTGCGCAAGATCCATCCATTCCTCAGGCATGCGAAACGAGAGAAAGCAATTGAACTCCTTCCATTTTAAGGCGAGGGCATCGTTATCGAAGCTGAGAAAACCGTCGCTATCAACACCCACTTTGGCAAAGTCACTTGCCATTTGCCCCACAGCTCGCATCTTGCCGTTGAACAGTTCACCAGCCAAGACAACCCGTCCCAACAAATCATAGACCTCCCAGCGCCACCGACCGTTGGGGTCTTGTACCCAGTCGACGCTCGCAGAAACCACAGGGTCATGGTCTTTAAAAAGAGCAAAATTGACGGAACCGTCCGTCTTCCAACAATCGCCAAAATTTGCAAGAGTGCGACCTGGCAGATTGACCGGAGGCCCCGAGTTAAAAGTTTGGCAAGAGACAAAGAGAACGTATAGGCAGAGAATCCAAAAAATTTTAAGATCGTTCATCCCTTGCCTATGCTTCCTTGCGATTTTTTAGGAGCTTGAGTTTACCCTCGATACGCGCTTTATCTTTAGGTTCGAGAGTTTTTTTGTTCAGCGCTTCTTCGAAGATTTTTTGAGCCTCGTCCTTCTTGCCACTCTTGAGCAGTACGTCCCCGATATGTTCGATAATCACTCCTTCCTCCGGCTCACTTTTTGCTGCCCTCGCAAGACATTCCAGAGCTTTCTCAAACTCACCTTTCTGATAATAGACCCAACCCAGAGAATCTAGGTAAAAACCATCGTCAGGTTTTAAAGAAAGCGCTCTTTCGATTAAAATCTTTGCAAGATCAAGTTTTACTCCGCGTTCCGCCCATATATATCCCAGGTAATTGAGGGCGCTGCTGTAGTTCGGGTTGGTGTGAATCACATCCTTCATAGTTTGGATGCAGTCGTCGATGCGCCCCAATTTCTCCTGAAAAACCCCGACGAGAAAAAGCAGTTGGACCTGATCTGGAAATTTTTGAAAGCCTTCCCTTAGCAGACGAATAGCTTCTTCATAATTATTTTCTTTGGCATAAAGGTTAGCCCCCAAAGAGAAAACTTCCGAAATCACATAGCGACTCTTCGTAAGGTTGCGAAGTGCTGCAAAGACTTTATCAAAGCGTTTTTGCACTTCTAAAATGCGCAGAGTTTGGAAACTGGCTGGCAGGTAGAAACTGGAATCTTCTGCCACATCCCCGTAGAGAAACAGCGCATTCGGGAAGTCGCCGACCTTCTCATAGGCAAGTGCTGCCAAATAAAGTGTCTGAACCGACTCGGGGTATTTTTCGTGCAAGGCGAGGAGAACATTCAAGGCATCGAGATTTTTATTCAATTCCCATAAGATGAGCGCTTTTTGAATCTCAATTCCGACGCTTTTGCCTTGCGAGTGCGTGGACATGGCGAGAAGACGTTCGTAGATTTCATTCAAATCGCCAAAAGTTTTATAGAGAGCGACGGTCTTGGCCAGCAAGTCTTCAAGGGACGGATTTTCACTAAAGAGCTCATCATAGAGGTCGATGGCTTGATTTTTCTTNNGCGCTAAAGCATAGAGAAGGATCGTCTCCGGATTTTTGCTATTGAGTTGGTAGGCACGGGCAGCGGGAGCGAGAGCCTCCTGATGTTTCCCTGCGTCGATAAACAGGCGTGCGAGGGCCAGCCAGCCAATAACGGATCGGGCATTGGCTTGGGTAAGACGTTTACAAACTTGAAGCGACAGCTCTGGGTGGTTTTGCTGCTGGTAAATGGTGACCAACTGCATATACGCAGACTCATCAGTGGGATCGAGCGCGATCGCTTTTTCCAATTCTTCAATAGATTTTTCAAAATTCGAGAATTTCGCGAGGAGACTACCATAGAGTNNACCATAGAGATAGTGAAACTTGGCATTTTTCGGATAGAGCAGAATCAATTTTCGTAGCTGGCTCGTGGCTTCTTCGTTTTTGCCTGAGCTTATCTTGGCAGAGACCACTTTAAGGGCTAGAAACTCATTGGGATCGAGTTCATTAGCAAGATCCAACATATTTTCAGCGTCATTAGAATTGCGCTCAAGAGACAGATATTCCCCAAGCAAGTAGTAATAACCCGCATAGGAAAGACGTGTTTCGTTGGTCCAAGCTTCATCAATATTCTTTTTAAAAGCGAGTGGTTGAATAGGTTTGAGATTGAAAAACTCGTCATCCTCCGCTTTTGTTTTGTTGAGCCCTCCTTGACAGCAAAGGACTGACGACAAAGAGCCCACCATGAGAAGCTTAAGAACAGATTTTTTCATTATTACACTTTTAAGCAATAACCTCTCGACGCCTCTTCTATCACTGACTCCAAGTCAGGAATCTCGTCGTAGAGAATTTTTACAAGCGTTAGCCCCTGCGCTGGCGCCGTTTGCCCCGCAGCCTCCCGTCGCCTTTCACTCAGAATTTGGGGTATGGAACCAGGTGTCTTCTTCCCCATCGCTATATCTACCAAGGTGCCGACCAAAATCCGCACCATCTGCTTAAGAAAGCCTCTCCCCATGACCCAGATATCGATCAGAGGATCTCGCACATCGATCTTTACTGCATATATCTCACGCACCTTCGTTGCCGCATCTGAGTCCACACTACAAAACGATGTAAAATCATGCAGCCCAACATAGACCCTCGCTTGTTCCGACAGACACTTGAGATCTATATCTCGCGGAACTGTCCAGATAAAACTGCGTACAAAAGGAAAGGTACAGTGGCCAAGCCAAAGACGATAACGGTAAATTTTTCCGATGGAATCATTGATGGGATCAAAGTCATCGGTGACCATCGAAAACTTACGAACCGCAATATCTCTAGGCAATATGCAATTAGCACTATACTGCCACTCAGCTTCCTGAAAGGACACCGACGAACGAAAACTCACCACCTGATTCTCGGCATGAACCCCACTATCGG
>PLEQ01000520.1 GCA_003136475.1 Deltaproteobacteria bacterium | reverse complement strand
TCATCTATCAGGAAGACGCCCACCTTTGTACAATGGAATTTGTAGAAAAATTGCTCAAGAGGTCTCTCTGATGAAATACAGAATATTGAGTGTGGTGTTCTTCCTGTTGTTTGCGAACAAGGCTTTCTCGCAGACGGTAGTTTTGACAAGTGGGAGTGTGGTTGGGGATTATACCCAGCTGAACATGGTGTTGACTTTCTCGAATATTCAAAATACGTGGATTCAGACTAACGCCCAAACTTCGGACCTTGTGCAAAACATCTCGATCTTCATTCCTACAAGCGACTCGATCAACCCTATTCAATACAATGCACAGGCTACTTCTGGTACGGGTATCAATCCCTACTTCTACTGGATAGCCAATAGTGCCAATGCTGTGGTTTCTAGTTCGCTCAACCAGACCTGGCAAATCATTTACTCTATTTCTATCTACACAAACACGATGATGCCACAACCTACCTCCCTACAATCGGTGGCGGCAAGCGGTGGCGGGGTGAGCATTATTGTACAATTTAATCAGCTCTCGGGCACAACCTACACGGGGAGCACCAACAGCCAAACAACGCTCTTGATTCCCAAGATCTTTTCCTCGCCCACTGCTGCCCCTACAAACTTCAACGTCAAACCTGCAAACAGAGGACNNGCAGCGAGCAATTCAGCGCCAGGTCCCAATTTACAAAGCTGTACTTATCGTCCTCCGACGGGCGATACAGATTCGGGTACGAGTACGGACACAGCTACGTAGACGACGCCATCGTGCATCACCTGTGAGGCCTCCGATAGTTCCTCCGATATTTATGTTAGCGATACCGCCCCTGCTAACGCGGATATTAACTCCTTTACGGTTGTGGATAACGATGGCGCCTTCAACGTTGCTAATCTTGATCCGAATATCAGTTATACGGTCGTTCTGCAGTATGATCAGGGTGTTCAGCGGACTAAGTGCATCACCGCGCAGCCCTACATTAACTACACACTTACGGAGTTGAATGGCGGTGCTGACGCCAAGCAAGGGGATCCGCGCTGCTTTATAGTTTCTGGTNNAATAAACACGTCGAGATTTTTCGATGGGCACGCGATCGTTTTCTGGAACCTTTTATCTGGGGGCATGAGTTCGTTGAATTCTACTACAATCACAGCCAAGCCTTCGCGGACCGCATCAAGCATTCGCCGACTCTGGCTTTTGGCGTGCGTAGTTTTTTATGGCCGCTGGCTTATAGTCTCTACTTGTGCAAACTGGCGCTTGACTCACCCTTCCTAAGCTTTATTTTTGGTTTAGTTTTTTTAATGGGCTTCCTAATTGTGCGGCAAAAATTTAGACGCAAAACATCGCAGTAAAAATACCGCTGCTTGGGGTCTCGATGACGACGTTGGATTATTCTGTATTTCACTCTGTTTTCTTTCCTTTCGAATCGGAACAGGAAAATCAAAAAACACAAGATCTCGTACTCAGACGAGCGATTCGCTTCCGCATGGACGCCCAAGCTAGTTTTCGCAAGTATCCCTTGGTGGTCTTCGACTTTGAAACAACGGGACTGGATGCCAATCACGACCATATTATTGAGATCGGTGCTCAGAAATTCGTCAACTTCGAAGTCGTTGACGAATTTTCAACACTGCTTGCAACGAAAATACCGCTTTCCGAGATGGTGCAACGCTTGACGGGTATCACTCCGGAGATGTTGGTAGGTATGCCCGAACTTAACGAGGCGATGCCACGCTTTCTGAATTTTATAGATGGTTCCTTGTTAGTTGCTCATAATGCCTCCTTCGACATGGCCTTTTTGAGAGCGGAGTGTTTGCGGCAGGGCATTGAACTTGAGTGGCCAGCGTTCTGTACCTTGAAAATGGCTCGTGAATTTTTGACACAGCTTGAACGCAAAGGTCTCGATGCTTTAGCAAAACACTACGGCCTGACTTTTGAAGCGCGACACCGTTCGATAGGGGACGTGAAGGTTACAAGTTCTGTGCCTAAGGAACTTCTTGCTAATGAAGGAGCCCATCTTCAGACGTGGGTGGATCTAAGTCTCTTTCAAGTTTGATTCCGAGTTGGAATTTGGTCTCTGCTTGGTGATAAGCTACGAGGTTGCTGATGAAAATAGCCAGTCTCATTCATATCCAAGATCCCCAATATAAAAAGCAGCGAGAGCATCATTTAAACGCGGTGGAAAAGCTCTCTCAACTGATAGGACTTGCGGAGCAAGGTGGTGGTGAACGCGCCATCCAAAATCAGAGGGATAAGGGCAAGCTCACGGGGCGCGAGCGCATCCGAGCTCTGCTTGACAAAGACAGTCACTTCTTGGAACTTTCTGCGCTTGCTGGTCACGAGCTCTATGAAGATGCGGTCCCTGCCGGAGGAATCATCACCGGCATTGGTCAGGTCAGCGGACGCTTGTGCATGATCGTTGCGAATGATCAGACTGTAAAAGGCGGAACCTATTACCCCATCACTGTAAAGAAGCATCTGCGGGCCCAAGAAATCGCTCAAAAAAATCGGCTTCCGTGCATTTATTTGGTCGACTCGGGGGGTGCTTTTCTACCGNNTACCGATGCAAGATGAAGTTTTTCCCGACCGCGATCACTTTGGTCGGATCTTTTACAATCAAGCTAAAATGAGTGCGGAAGGAATTCCTCAGTTATCGGTGGTGCATGGTTTTTGCACGGCTGGTGGTGCTTATATTCCAGCTATGAGTGACCAGTGCATTATCGTTCAAAATACGGGGACGATTTTTCTGGCTGGGCCTCCCCTGGTCAAAGCGGCAACGGGTGAGACTGTCACTGCGGAAGAACTCGGAGGTGCGTATGTGCACACCTCCATCAGTGGTGTGGCTGATCACTTTGCCGAGGATGACAAGCATGCCTTGCTTCTGATGCAAAATATCGTTGCGCATTTAGGGAAACGGGCCAAGGCGCCCGTGCTTCTGAAAGACACTGCGGCACCGGCCTACGATCCGGAGGAAATGCTCGGTATTTTACCGGCTGACGGGAATAAAGCGTTTGACGCNNTGATTGTCGACGGTTCGGAGTTTTTTGAATTCAAGAAGGAGTGGGGTCCGACGCTGATCTGTGGTTTTGCCCATATTCAAGGCATTCCGGTGGGAGTGATTGCGAATAATGGCGTCCTATTTTCCGAAAGTTCGTTAAAGGGTAGTCATTTTATAGAAATCTGTTGTCAGGAGCAGATTCCTTTAGTGTTTCTCCAGAACATTACGGGTTTCATGGTCGGTAAAAAATACGAGCACCAAGGCATCGCTAAGCATGGGGCCAAGCTGGTGCATGCTGTCGCATGTGCGCAGGTTCCCAAAATAACCATGATTATCGGAGGCAGTTTCGGTGCGGGCAACTACGGTATGTGTGGTCGGGCTTATGATCCCAATTACCTTTTCACCTGGCCATCCGCTCGCATCGGAGTGATGGGCGGCCAGCAGGCAGCGGATGTGCTGGTGATGGTCAAGCAACAGCAATTGAAGGGCAAGAATGCTAAGCTTTCTCCTGAAGAGGAGGAGACTTTAAAAACAACAATTCTTAAAAAATATGAAAGAGAAAGTGACTGTTATTATGCCAGTGCACGCTTGTGGGATGACGGGATTATCGATCCGCGTCAAAGCCGGGATGTGCTTGCTAAGGCACTGGCTTCGACATTGCATTATGAGTGGCCAAGAACACGGTTTGGTATTTTCCGAATGTAGCGACGAGGTCAAAAGATGAGTAGTTCAAAGCGACTGAAGATCGGAAATGCGGGTGGCTTTTGGGGAGACGATCCCCTTGCGTTAAAACGCCAGGTGGAAAAGGGTCATCTCGATTACATCAGCATCGATTTTCTAGCCGAAATTACGATGTCGATTATGCAAAAACAGTACGCTCAGGATCCTACCAAAGGCTATGCCTATGATATCGTAACGATGTTAAAAGATGTGCTCCCACAGTTGCTCTCTCGCAAAACAAAATTGATCACAAATGCTGGGGGTATTAATCCGCAAGCGTGTGCCAAAGCTATTCTTGAAATGGCCCGCGGACTTGGCTTGGAACCCAAGATTGCGGTTGTTTATGGGGACAATATTTTGGGCGGACTGGCTTCCTTGGAACAGGAAGGTGTCAGTTTTGCCAACATGGAAACAAATGAAGAGTTTAGCTCGGTGCGCAATCGCGTGGAGGCTGCCAATGTCTATTTTGGAGCCTTACCGATTGTAGAAGCCCTTCGCCGGTGGCAGCCGGACATTATTATCACGGGTCGCGTTACCGATACCGGTATCACACTGGCTCCCATGATTTATGAATTTAACTGGTCGCTACGCGACTGGGACAAGCTCGCCAGCGGGATCATTGCAGGGCATCTGATTGAATGTGGCACGCAGGTGAGTGGTGGCAATTTCTCAGACTGGCACAAGGTAGTGAATTATGACGAGATGGGTTTTCCATTTGTCGAAATGAGTGCAGATGCCAGCTTCGTGGTGACGAAGCATGAGCAGACAGGTGGTCTGGTCAGCGTCGATACGGTACGTGAGCAACTTTTTTATGAGATGGGGGATCCGCATTGCTACATTACCCCCGACGTTGTTGCGGATTTCACGACCGTACACCTGAGTCAAGAGGGTCCCAATCGTGTGCTGGTGAGCGGTATCAAGGGTTATGAGCCGACGCCTCTTTACAAAGTGTCGATGGCCTACAAGGATGGTTTCAAGTGCAGCGGGAGCATACTGATTTCAGGACCACAGGCGCGCAAGAAAGCTGAAAAATTCAGTGAGATTTTTTGGCGGCGTTTCGAGAAGAGTGTTTTTATCGAAACCGGCACCGAGTATATCGGCTGGAACTCCTGCCATCGAGCTCTGAGCCATCAGGAGGACGGCGTTGAAATTCTTCTGCGTCTAAGTGTGCGATCGGCTACGGAAGGTGAATTAAAACTCTTTCGCAAAATGATTTCGGCTCTGATTTTGAGTGGACCGCCGGGCGTGACGGTACTGAGTGAGGGGGTTGGGAAAGCTCACTCTGTGGTCAGTTACTGGCCGGCCTTGCTGCCTAAGAATTTGGTCCATGCCCGCATCGCTCTGGCTGAGGATTTGAAAGGAAGCGAGACGGTGCTCAGCGAGCCCATTACAGGATCTTTCGTTGCGCATTCAACGGCTGATCAGGAAACAGAGATTATTAAAGTTGGCAAAAATGAAGCCTTGAACGCTTNNTTCTACGAAATTTGTCTGGCCCGCAGTGGGGATAAGGGGGATACCGTAAATATGGGTATTCTTGCGCGCAGTCCCGCGGCTTATGCTTTTATCAAAGAACAGGTGACCGCCCAACGTATTAAGGATCTCTTCCAAGAGTTTTGCCACGGTCGCGTGACGCGTTTTGCGCTCGATGGGCTGCGGGGTCTTAATTTTTTGCTGGAAAAGAGTTTGGGTGGGGGAGGCAGTCGCTCGCTACGCGCAGATGCGCAAGGTAAAACTTTATCTCAGGCTTTTTTACGCCAACGGGTGCAAATTCCTGCTGCGATTTTGAAAGATCTGCCAACTCAAAATGTTGGGGACCTCAGGTGAACGATTCCATCCTTTGTGATTTTCAAAAAATTGATGGTGGTCAAAATTTTGAGTTGGCACTCGTCACTTTAAATAGACCGGACAAAGCGAATGCGCTCAATGCGGAAATGATCGACTCTTTTCATCGGGCTCTCGATCAGGTCGAAAAACGGGCAAATTGTCGCCTGCTTCTGCTACGCGCTCGTGGCAAGCACTTTTGTGGAGGTGCGGACTTGGCTTGGATGAAAGAATCCGCCCAGCTCTCCTATGAAGAAAACCTCAAGGATGGCGAAAAATTAGGCGATATTTTTGAACGTCTCGCTCGGGTTCGGCATCCGAGTTTAGCGTTGGTACAAGGTATGGCTGCGGGCGGGGCCTTAGGTCTCGTCGCGTGTTGCGACTTTGCTATCGCTCTCGAAGGCGCGAGCTTTAGCTTACGCGAGGTGCGGGTTGGACTCTTGCCGGCNNTGAAGCTTGAGTTGAGTGCTTTGCGTCGGATGGGTCTCACGGGAGAAAACGTTGATGCTCGTGAAGCGCAACGCATCGGTTTGGTCACACATGTATGTACACAAGAGACGGTTCAGAGGGTGCTGCGGGAAACCTTGCAGTCTGTGCTTGAAGGTGCACCGGGAGCGCAGGGGGCTTTTAAGGAGCTGTTCGATACTTTGACGCGCGGGCGGAAGGATTGGCACGAAGTCCGAAGTTTGTGTGCGCAAGCGATTGCCAAAGCCCGAACGGGAAGTGAAGGACNNAGCAAGCGGACAATTCGTAAGATCTTCATAGCAAACCGCGGTGAAATTTGTCGCCGTGTCGCTCTAACAGCCCGGCGGATGGGGATCACAAGCGCATGTCTCAGCGACAAGGATGTGCCAGCGAGTTATTTGCTGGGGGTCATCGATCACTTCATCAAAGTTGAGAGTGAATCTGTTGCGCTGTATCTCGATGCTGAAAAAATGCTGCTGCATGCGCTCGAGGCCCAAGCGGATGCCATTCATCCTGGTTACGGTTTTTTGTCTGAGAACGAGGCCTTCGCGCAGCGTGTCATAGATGCGGGCTTGATTTGGCTAGGCCCACCACCGGCTGCGATGGCGGCGATGGCGCACAAATCTGAGGCACGCGCTCTCGCTTTAGATCTCAGTGTTCCGTGTATTCAAGGGCTGAGTGTGCCGCCCCATGTTCAAGAAAGAGAGCTTATCGAACTGGCGAGCCGCATCGCTTACCCCATACTCCTTAAGGCTGCTAAGGGTGGCGGTGGCAAGGGCATGCGAGTCGTTGATCATTC
>PLEQ01000196.1 GCA_003136475.1 Deltaproteobacteria bacterium | reverse complement strand
GAGTGGCTTACGGATCAGAAAGTTGATGTCCGAAAACATAGGCTCACTGATTTCGGTGTAATCTTGCACCCCCACTTGATCCATAAAACGAGGGGGGAATGACAGCTTCATAGCGGTTGATTTGAGCGAGAGATTAGGATTATAGGCGGGATCATTTAGCAGTAATGAACCCCATCGATTTCGCATATAGAGTGTCTCTTTTTCAAACCTTAGTTTATTTTCTGGGGTTGTATCCAGCCCCCGGCTGAGTGATTCGTGATGATAAAGTTCTGCATAGGGAGTCCAAATATTATGGTAGCCGCTCTCTTGTAGCCGAAGACAAAAATCAACATCATTGAAGGCAATGGGAAGGTTCTCTGAGTCTAACCCGTTCACTTTAAGATAGACCTCCTTTCGGACCGCGAGACATGCTCCGGTAACTGCGGAGAAAGATTGTTGTAAGATGGCTCGGTTGAAGTAACCAGGTTCAGTGCGGTTTAAACCCCTGTGTGCTGAATTAGCAATTCCACATACACCTAATAGAAGCCCTCCGTGCTGAAGCGTGTCGTCTGGGTACCAGAGGCGTGCGCCAACGGCGCCGACCCCTTCCTGAATGGCATGGGATACAAGTTCATTAAGCCATTCAGATGNNTCCTTCAATCGTTAGTGACTTCTCTAAAGTGAAGTATGTGTGCGGCTACGGTATCATTATTAAGAAGGACAATAATTTCTCCTTGGGCCAATTCTACTGCCTTATTATTTAGTGCGGAGTAATTGAAGGATTGCTTATCATGAATAACTCTAAATTTCCGAAGTGATTCACCCTCTATTAAATACTGTATCGTTTTCTGATCATCAGAATTATTATCAATAATAATTATCTCGTAGTTTGGATAAGTAGTTTTTTCCCTAATGCTTTCGATGCAGACCCGGAGAACCTCAAGATTATTTCTTGTCGGGATAATGATGCTGGCCAGAGGCGGTAAATCTGGAAGGTGATAAAATGTTCGATAGCCAAATGCTGTAGCCTTAGAGTGTGCATTGATACCTCGGCGGTGGTAGTGCTCGTTAAGAATACACTCACTCTCCGTCAGGTTTTTCAAATTATTTTCATTGTTTTTGAAACGNNACCAAAGCCGGCATGAACACCCCCAATTCTCTGAACCAAGGCTCTCTGATAGACACCGAGGTGTTGTAAAAAGTTTTGTGAGAGAAAGAGGGGGTAGTTCCAGTCACTCTTAAAATGTGGATCATGGCGAGTGCCCTCGGCAGAGACCTTATCTTCATCCGAGTAAAATAGGCTAGCTCCTGGGTGTGCTTCAATCGCCTTGGCGATATAAAGCAGGGCATGTGGCGGGAGGAGATCTTCCGGATTTAGAAAAAGGATGAATTCTCCCGTTGCGTTTTCAATCGCAGAATTAACTGAATCGCATATTTTCCCTCCCTTCTCGGATGGTGGGAAGTTGATTCTTGAATCTGCTGCTTTGTGTTGTCGAAGAAACTGCACTTTTTCCTGATCCGCTGGGGCAAGATCCAAAAGCCAAAGCTCCCAATCAGGATACAATTGATTTTGCACAGATTGGATCGTCTCATCCAAAAATCGGAGCGAGTCATTCTGCACCGGCAGGATAATCGAAAATCGTGTGCGACGCACAAGGGCTACGAGAAATCTTTGCAGTACCTCTCTGCACGGCGTGTCGTAGCAGGCGACCCATCGGGCGTATCCTTGTTGAATCACGCCTCGTTTCTAGTTGGTTGCTGCGGTTGGTTGCCAGAAAAACTTTTTTTGGTCCCCAGCTGCTTTAAGTGGGCTGGAAGGATCGAGAGATTGGGGTTCTCTGCCCCCTGCAGCACTTTTTACCGTGCCCCTTGGGCTTGGAGAGAGGTGGAGGTGAAGCAATCCAGTTTCATGGGTCGCAACCGAAACTCCTCCTGAAGCTCGACTTCAAGGCGGGACCCCGGGTTGCCTCTCCAGAATGCGGAGACTTTTCACCCATGACATGGTCGCCAAATGCTGGACGCATCCGGACTGGCTGCGGTTGCTACAGGCGTTGGGTCCTGGTGATCTGTTGCAGGAAAATATCCCGCTCAAAATTGCTAGAGGCCATCATTTTAAAGATGGCTATTTTAAAAATGTTCTTGAAACAGAAACCGCTAATGGAGGGAAAAACTGAATACCGAATTGGCGACCTTGGTTCCATTGTGTATAAAAAACGCAGACAGAACTTTTGGCTAGGATGACGATCGGGTAAAACTTCTTTACCAAGAAGTTCTTGATTATTCACCATGGAAGCCTTTTTCCCAGAGACTCCTACCGTTATATAATCTCTGATCTTGCTTCATAAATAGAATGCTTTCGATAATTTTAATGTGGATATATGTGAGTCTTCTCTGCGGCGGAGCCGGTTGGGTCGCGGTCAGGTGCGTTATCCACTTCTCTAGACCAAGCGGAAGTCTTTGCGGCTTATCGCTGTCAATGTTTCCCTTTATTGGATTGGCGATCATCTCTGCTGCCACGGCGATCATCTCACTCCTCGCACCGATTTCCTGGCTATGGAATCTGCTTTTTGTAGTTATGCTCATAGCTGGAATTTTCATTTTTCGAAGCGACTTTAAAGTGGCTTTGCTTCAAACGGGTAGACAGATTGGTAAACATTGGCCGGCCGTTATCTTTATTTGCGGATGCGGAACTGTTTTACTCCTCAAGAGTGCCTGCGTTGTTGATAGTTGGGGCTCTGGGGAATCTGTTTTTCATAGTGACACTGGCTATTATCATGCTCAATCCATCCGATGGATCGAGGAGTACGGTGTGGTTCCGGGATTGGGAAATTTACTCTCCCCGCTGGCGATTGATTATCTTTGGTTCCAGCCGTGCGCCTTATTTAGTTTTTCAGCGTTCCTTCCCCAGAGGCTGCATGCAATGGGCGGACTTCTTGTCCTCTGGGCCATGGCTTATGCAGTGGGAGGAATAAAAAGAATCATTGCAGGAAATGTTACAGCCTTTAGATTCAGCGACCTTTACCGAGGACTCCTGATAATCCCGTTATTTGAAATAGGCAATTATGTCGTTTCAGATTCAGGCGATGATCCCGCAGCCGTGATGGTGCTGGTTTCCATTGGCGTGACTCTGCGATTTCTGGAAACCAGCCGTGGTGCGGCATCCCTTAATTCGATCAACGATAGGTGGCAAAAGGGAGTATCAATTCTCCTCTATTCCAGTGTGCTACTGCTACTTTTCACAATTGGTATCAAGTTGAGCACCCTTCCCTTGCTCTTGCTTGTTGCTCTACTGGTAATGCCGTTGATCAAACAAAAGGAATGGTGGCGGGCAGTGGGCGTTTTTCTTATTTGTGGCTTCGTTCTGGTGCCGAAACTCATCAGGTCGGTCATTCTCTCAGGATACCTTCTCTATCCTTTGGCGGCACTTGATCTTTTCAAATTCGATTGGAAGATGCCTCCAGCGGTACTGATTGCGGAAAAAGCTGCTGTTGCAAGCATGGCCAGGATTCGTTTTGCCAAGCCAGGAGTTGCCTTGAATGGTGGCATGGAAGTCTGGTTTTACCCCTGGTTACTAAAATTCATCCAGGCTCCTGTGGTAATGGCACTTGCTGTCTCTCTTCTGATTTTCAGTGTTGGAATATTCTTATTTAGGAAATCAGTTTTTAGGCAATTGATGCTTTTTTGGGAAATTTATCTGACCGTTGCCCTAGGTCTCATTTATTGGTTCGTGATGGCACCTGATGTGCGTTTTGGTTTTGGCTTTCTGGCTGTGACGGCACTGCTTCTTTGTGTCCCGGTAATTTCCACGCTTATGGAGAGGATGCGTCAAATCTGTCCGGATCGCACTGTGACGAAAGCATTCCTTGTGATCCTGGCCGTGCTCTTTCTCACAGGGATGCTTTTTTCCACGCCTCGTCCTATGCCNNGAGACTCATTTGGGCGTGGTGTCGTCTTCTCCCAGTACTACCCGTTAAGATTAAAAAGCATGGTGAGTGGCAAAGATCCGGCCCGCTTCCTTATTTATCAGGATCCTTATCCTCTTCCAGAGATGCTTCGGCTAAGGTTGGGAAACTTGGAAATAAACCGTCCCAAAAGAGGGATGCATTGCTGGGATGCCAGCCTTCCTGCTACACCCTATCTTTACAACAGGATTGAAATGCGAGGGGACTCACTCAAGCAGGGATTCCGTACTTGTGCAGGCCCGATTGATGGCTTCTCGGGCTTCAGGCTTGTTGAAGAATGGAAGGAAGCTCAAGAGAAATTGAAAGAATCCGGAATTAAGAAAGCCCCTTGACCAAGTATTCACAGACTCCGATCGCACCCCGATTGATCTTCACCCTTGGTTTGATCATTGCAGCAATTCTGCCTCTACTTGCCGCTTTACTGCTCCATGTGCCAAGACTGGCTCTTGATAATTTTACGGATGCAGTCTTTTACCTTTCCTACGCACGACAGTTTGGGGAACTCGTCGCAAGGTATGGTTTCATTTATTATGCCACACGCTTTGGAGGAATTCTGCCGGATTTCCTGAGCGGCCAACTTTTCGGGGAAATCAATGGAATTTGGATATTACGANNTAGGTATTACGATGGGGCTTTTCTGGAGCCGTATCACTTTCTCTTTTTCTCTTTTTCAGAAAACGCTATGGACTTCTGGCCGGTATAAGTGCGTCGCTCCTCTGGAGCCTGAATCCTGCAGCACTGCGACTCATTTGCACGACCTATGTCGATTCCACGGCTGTGCCGTTCCTCATTCTTGGCTGCCTGCTTATAGCCTCCGCCAACGCGAATCGTCTTTTATGCGTGCTTGCTGGAGTGCTCTTAGGACTGGCCGCATCGGCCC
>PLEQ01000062.1 GCA_003136475.1 Deltaproteobacteria bacterium | reverse complement strand
CGACCTCTGCCTGAGACATAAGACTCCTCAGGAAGATCATGTCTTCTTCTAAACGCTTTAAGAGATGATGAGAATTTTGTATATCATGATCAGCCATGACTAGCTCCAATCCGTTAGTTGTGGTTAGCGGCTCAGAGGTGGATCAACACCTTTGGGTCGCGCTCAAGTTATCCCATTCTTAAATTTATGACAATCCACTCCTTTTTCCTTTTGAGAGAAGGAAGGCGAAAATATTTTTCGCCCTTTCAGTGTTGTCATTTTTGGCAACGCATATTGCGTAGTCGAAAAATTCTTCGAACCTTTCTCCTAACCTCTTGGAAGAGTTTTAATGTCTGAATTTGATGAGGCCGTTCCAGGAACGGCACTAGAATCGTCTACGGTGCTTGCACCAAAGTGCACAAGCTCGAAGAGTTTGTATAAGCGCGCCCTCACTAAAACTGTTCGGACTATCCTCGCTCGCAGATGCTCGCTAGTTTATCTTTTTGGCATGCTTATCCAAAGAGATAGGGGGTTGTTGCCAAACTTTATACTTTTGCAGCTGATCCGGTCTTGTTGAAAAGCTTAAACTATCTTTGTTACAAAACTTACTTGCAAAAGTATTTCTTTTCGCTCTATGTTATTTCAACAAGAAAAAAGGGACCACAAAAATGAAAATTGGATATGCTCGGGTTTCCACAGAAGATCAAAATCTAGAAATTCAGTGCAACATCACACTCCAAAGTTTTTCTCCCAGTCACAAAACCCAGGAAAAAGCATTAGAGATTGCGAAGCGGCGTTACGCGCAAGGAGGCCTTAAGTCTCTGCAAGAGTATCTCCAACGCTGGAGAACTTGGGCGCATGCCGGTCTTCCTTCACAAGTTCATTCCGTTGATAATATTATTCGTTCTCTTTTTGATAAAGTGACATTATCGAGAGAAAATGGAAATTCGCAGGGTATCTAATTCAACAAGACAAATATCACTGCGTCTAATTGGCTTAACAACTTTGAAAAAGGAAAACGATCATGAATAAAAAATCTCAGATGACATCAGCTCTCTTATTGGTTTGCGGATTCGCTATAAACAACGAGGGTCAAGCAGTCCAACGCTTCGTAATGGATGAAGAGTCAACACTAGGTTTCACCACGCATAATCAAAAAACTACTTTGGAGGTGGCATCCCTAGAGTGGGAAGGGAGACGCCTCGACCCAATTAAATCTCTCGACATCCCAAACCACTACGAATGGATCATCGCATCTGGCGACGACCATGGGCCGTCAGTGCAACGGGGGCAACGCGTAACAGTCAAATGCTTACAAACATACACTAATAGCCAATGGGACACATGGAGCGAGAAAAAACAACGTTGCTGTTGCATCTCTGCTATAGTGCTCGCACCACTTTATTGTATAGCTCCAATCCTACTTTGCTGCTCTAGAGTACGACAGACTACTTCTGACTACGCAACAAGCATAGGGCAGATTAACTTTGATACAAAAACTCAACCCGACGTCATTAATTTGTACTTTAACAGACAAAACAGCTTTACCCTAGAAATTGAACCATTTGATTTGAACAAGCTGAAACTACAGACTATACCATCTTATAACGGGTAGACAGCTACAAAATGTTGATGCGTTCCGGCCAAACATAACTCCGATTACAAAAATATAACCATGGGTGACTGGACTATGAATGAACTACTGTACACATACCCGGACAACGCCAAAAAATTTAGTGTAGTTCGGGATCTGTCAGATATACAAACACTGACAATGCAATTTGTGAATTCTCACGGTGGGTGGGTTTCTGATTAGGTCCAGTGTGAGCCCCTCGAACTTTGGCAACACTTGCTGCGTAAAATAAAACTCAGCATAACCTTCTTCTAACCATACAAAGGAATTTTTCCACCCCAATAAATACGAGGGCCGTTCCTCGAACGGGCCCTCCGCGCTTTGAAAGTTTACAACCCCACCTAGATTCCCCATACATGCGTTTCTAGGTGGGTTAATTTTTCCAAGTATGATTTTCCAGTGGAGACTCATTACGCATC
The DNA here is from genome assembly GCA_003136475.1 of Deltaproteobacteria bacterium. GTDB lineage: Bacteria > Bdellovibrionota_B > Oligoflexia > Oligoflexales > Bog-1112 > BOG-1112. The sequence goes on along the minus strand of PLEQ01000062.1, from coordinate 997 downwards.
TGTAGGACCTCTTTTCTGCGCTTAAAACAGCATTTGAATTTGATAAGGTGATGTTCAACTTCAAACTCAGGTGAGATTGTCACTCGGTAGGGTGCGCACTTATGCGCGATTCTCCGAATCGACGCGTGCTTTACGGCCACGGGCGTCTAAAAGGTCTCTCAAAAAGAAGCACAGACAGAGCTAACGTTCCTATTTAAGGCCCTACGGTCTTTGCCAAAAGCAATGACGATTGGGTGGGTGTAAGAAGCTTTTGGGTGTTTCAAGGCAATCCTATTTTCATGGAATGAAGAGATCTGTCCTCGAACATTTTAAAAATGGGAGAGGCGCGCTTACACATTGCCTCTGGCAACGCGCTTTGGTGCAAGCTCCGCAGACCACATTACGGCCGTTATCAGTTTGAGTTTCACGCATGTGGCTTCAAATCGTTGGACGTCTAACACCGGGCTTTCCTAGAACGGCCCTCATAAAATCAACATGCTCAAATTCTCCAGGATGGTTAGGAGAAAGGTTCAAAGAATTTTTCGACTACGCAATATGCAAACTCAAAAATGAGTTTGCGAACCGTCCTTGCTTAGACTCTTTTTTGTTTGTTTTGAGAAAGACGCAATGGCGTTCTTCTCGCCATTGCGTCTTGGTAGGCAAAGAATTCCGACTCGAGTGCCTGTCAAGAGTGACCGAAGGTCATCCTCGGAGAGGACGCGTAGCGAAGGCGAAGCGCTCTTGTACAGGAATAGCGAGGGAGGAATTACAGAAATTTTTTAACTGTGAGCGAAGCGAACTAAGTGTTCTTTTTATCTGATTTTAACAGTTTTCCACAGGAGATGCTTTCAACTACAGGATCTTATATATAGGAGTATATAGGTAGCTGTAGTGTTTCACCATACAAAACTGTAGTGTTTCACCATACCCTCTACGGAAATCCTCAAAAAACTTCTGTAGTGTTTCACCATGGATAACTTTTTTTATCCACACATCAAAACTGTAGTGTTTCACCATA
>PLEQ01000024.1 GCA_003136475.1 Deltaproteobacteria bacterium | reverse complement strand
AAAGACGATAGACTGCATTCAGAGCGTCTTGATTGTGGAAGCCGGGGTGAATATCGCCGAATTTAAAAGCTTCAGCTCTTTCCGTGGTAACCCTTCCGTCTGCATGATATCTTTTACCTTTATCTACGAAGCTGCCGTTCTTAATATTAAACTGTACTTGTCTTACCCAAAATACATCGCCTAAGATTTCCACGATCAGGCCGCCGAGCATATGATCTTCATTAGCAATCATCCCCACGCGATTTCTGTGGTAAGAAGGTAAAGTGATACACCCGGTAGAATGTACAATCCTTGGGTGACTTTGATTTCCAGTAGCAATAGTGTCCATCATTTGTTTAGAATGTGCCACTATTAAAGAGGTTCTATTTCTCTTCATTTCTGCGCCTGGAACTGGATCTGAGTGATGTTCGTATTTGTGAATCCTTAACCTTTTTAGTCCAGTGAGTGGATTTCCCTGCTGGGGATTGATATGGGCCTCAATTGCTTTGAGATGCTTATTGAATGTAAATTCGGTAGCAAAATTTTGAAGAAATGGTTTTAAATATGGGTCATAGTGAGTAGGCTGGCTATGCAATGCTTTTACGTGCGCTCTCATTGGTAAAATGATCAATTCTGATTTTTCAGCCTTAAGAAATGTCTGAACAGCCTTAAACCCGGAAGTGAATAAATTATGACCCAAAACATCCTGCCCATTGGCGGCCTTAATACGATCGTTTTTATCCCAATCTAACTCGGAAGTTGGGGAAGCTGCGGTTACAAAAAATGTACCGTCCTTAAAGTCATTTTCTTTAATAATAAGCCCCAAAGTTTCTTTAGTAAAATCGTGTAGTTCGTGTTTTTTCTTGGGTTTTTCTAGTTCTTCAAATAGTTTTGGATCTACTTTTTTAGCTAAAGCCTTCAGTTTTTCAAGATTTCCTACATAATCCCTAATTGCCGTCCTATTAATACCATGCTCTAAAAGAAGAGGTTTTCCTGGAGTCTTTTTATTTTTCTTAGTAAGTTTTATAAACGTTGAAATAATTAACTGTTTTTTATCGACTTTTTTCATGAAATTCCTTACTAATTAAAAACCCAAGCAACCGTTTAAAAAATAGGCGATAGTTAAAAGTTGCTTGGGTTACATTANNAGTTTATTCTGAATTAAAGATTAGGCTACTGGTGACGGAGCTTCAGACTCAGATTTTGGAGGATTTATTGTATAAATTTCCAATATCTCAGTTTTAATACTGTCTCCCAAATCTAGAACATCGCCAAGCTTAACTCCGCTGAATTTAGCCCTGACATCCTGCGGGATAGCAGAAAGTCCAAATTGAAGTCTAGGATTCACAACCTTGCCTTCTTGATCGCTTTGCTTTACCACCAAGTAAGAGGATTCGCCAACCACTTCAGCGGGAGATAACTGCCCTTCAGTAACTGCTTTTACTACGTTTTTCTTCATATCTTCGATATTACTTTCAACCATCTAACGAGAAAGTTCTTCGTCCGAGATAGGGTTCTTGCCAGTTCGAGAATCTGAAGAGTTTAGAGCTTTTACAAGTGCATCAGATTTCTTACCCAAAAGGGCGAGAGCATCCTTCAACATTCCGATATCACGAGCCATATTCTGATTTACAGAGTAAAGTCCCACTAATGAGGTTTCAAGATCCTCAATACGTTGACTTGCAGTCCTATGTTTTTCTTTAGTTTTTTCAGCCANNGTTTAAAAGCGACATAATCGATCCGATGCCCGATTTATTGGCTACACCGGCTCTCGAATATGCCATAGCTTCTTGTTGTTCATAAGTAGGCATAGGTAACTTATTAGGGTTATCTGCTCGCCTATTTTTGGACAATCTTTCTTGAGTTTGCCTTATTCGCTCCGCTTGTTCTTTCGGCGATAGTTCTACTAATGGCCTGTCTAGGGGTTTATAGTCTTCTTCCAATAGTTGTCTTGGAACCCCTTCTTCTCTCAAAATCTGTTCTACTTCTTTATTAACCTTAGTTCGCTTAATTGGATCTGATTTCTTAAGTAAAGTTTGTGTAGGTTTCACTAATTGCGGCTTATTCAGCTTTGGTTGGGCCTTTGGCGTGGAAATTGGAGTTAATCCGACTCTTTTGGGGGCCTCTGGTGTTGGTTCCGGCTGTTCCGCAGTTTTACCTTGGCTCATCTTTAAAGTGAGTTGTTTTAAAAGCTCTACTTCCAAGTCGTTAACTGGACTTGAAACTACCATTTGCTGTTGTGCGGGCTGTCTCATCCCAAGCATGATCTCCATGCGCTCCTTGGCAAACTTTTTGATCTCTTTTTGAACATTTCTGCATGCGGTTTGGTCTGCATCCATATTATCAAAGATATTATTGTCCATGACTAGCTTATATAAGCGACCCTGCTCTAAGCGCAACATAGCATCATTTAAAACCTCTGAAAAATCTTCGTTTTCTTCTTCATTGTCATTTTGAACTTCTTGGACCATTTCCTCGATATCTGAGAAATCGGGCGCAATAGTCTTGGTTGGTTTTGGAGTAGACTGCTGAGGTCTTTTATTGGTTAAGCCAAGTTCTTGTGCTGTACTGGCTGGATTCTGAAACTGTCCATTGCCTAGGTCTACCAAAACATCGTTGTCTCTGAACTCTTCATTTTCTTCCCAAATATTTTCAGCCATAATCTATCCTTTAACTAAATCTTCTAAACTGATTTCTTCTGCTTTATTATCAGATACTGACNNAAGCCGAAATCAATCCCAATGAATCGGCCAAGTCCTCATTTTTCTGTCTAAGGGGCTCTTTAAGCTGATCCCCAAATATCTCGTTTGCACGCCTTACATTTATATGTTTCCTGCCTATGATTCCAGTTCTCTTCTTATTGGAATCATAAGCCACAGAGGTCTTGTGTTTCTTCTTATACTGTCTAACTTCCTTATTTCGAAGTTTTTCAGCTTTAGTCATCACACAGCCAATCTCTCTGCGCCATTCCTCTGTCAATATGTACGTGGTACCAATATGACTCTCTTTGATGTATNNACCATTTTTACTACCCTTGCTAGTCTCTTCTATTACCAGCATTGAAGGTTGGAATTTGTTTATCAGTTCTAGAATAGCATCAAATACTAAATAAGCCCAAGATACAAAAGATCCAGGATATGGCTCGTTCGGCTTCGGGATTTGCGGGATAGTCCCATAATCCATTAGCTTCATACCTTCTTCAGACATCAAAACAAAAGACCATCCAGTCTTAGTACTAAGATCTAAGCATAGAACTTTTTCAGGAGTCATGATTGCCCCGAGAATTAAGC
>PLEQ01000412.1:6935-7484 GCA_003136475.1 Deltaproteobacteria bacterium | reverse complement strand
TCATAGAACTATCCTTATTTTTGCTAAAATGGTTTAGCCCACTTATTTGGGAAATGCAAATCGAAACTATGCAAAATGTAAGCCAGGTTTAAGGGCCAGTATTTATAAGGATCTTACGGAAGCCTGCATCCCAAGTGTCATCTCAAGTGACACTTGGGATNNGGTATGCGATTTGATATCCTTAATTCATCCATCATCTTCCTTAAAATTTATTGAAAGAGGCATCGTTCCCATGGAACTTAGATTCTTTGTCGGATTTCTGATGAGTTTTTCTGCGTTAATAATGAGCTGCTCCTCAGCTCGTAGTAAAGCCGATCAGCCAGATGACACCTCCAAACTCAAGAGTGCTGAAAATAAGCCAAGCACTCCTAAGCCTGACTCGGGCGATCAAAAATCACCAGAATTTCCAACGGATTCTGAGAAAGTCTCGGTTGAGTATCAAAAAGAAGAATGTGAACGCAACGCAGATCAGATTTTTGTCGATGGAGCCTGCATTCCGCGAGAGGATGCTAAACAGAAATGCAGCGCGAAGAAGGGGCACTTCATCGA
>PLEQ01000412.1:0-6910 GCA_003136475.1 Deltaproteobacteria bacterium | reverse complement strand
AAGAAGGAAATGTATTTCTCAATAACAAGTGTTTAAAGTACGGGGCAGAACTTTGCGAGGAAATCGGCAACAAAACTTGGCTCGCTGACAAAAATTTATGTGCTATACATACCGATCTTGAATCGGATGCCGAGCGCGAATCCATAATGCGTACAGTGAATTTAAAGGAATTGGAAACTAGACTCCAACGCATACCCAAACAAAATCTCCTGAAAAATCCTCCTATCTTTCTTTTTATGGTTGACACTTTGAGAGCAGACTACATAACCGACGCTCTAACACCAAACTTGAAGCACTTTATAGAAAAGGAGAGCTTGCATCCCCTTTGGTCAGCCGGTGGCGCAACGGCAACACACCACTCAACCTTTTCTCTATTTTGGGGTATGCCGTCCGTTTTTCGGGAAAGAGCTCTTTTTTCAAAGTGGCTATCGGGCAGCCCGTACCTCCAGCTTCTTAAAAAGTCAGGTTACCACATTCGCTTCTTCGGTGGCCCAAAATGGTATAAATGTGTAGATCCAGTATTTGACGGTATATATAAACACCAAGGCTCTGAAGAGGCGAATTTCCAACTGCTGTTCTCCATGAAATCTCGCGATCTCTTAAGCTCCTGTCCGGAGCCTCTCGACAAAAAAAAGTTGGACTCTCAATTGAAATTGCGATCTGCAGAAAGGGATAAGAATGTTATTGAACATGTTATAGAATCGATCCGTACACATAAAGACCATCTAGCAAACAATATTTTTATTATTTTCTTGGATGAAGTTCACGACCCCTATAGTTGGTTGGGCAGCGCTATTTTAGATCCTGCAGCTCCTAGTAAAAGTGATGACTTGGCCATGTGGATGATTATTAAAAAAATGGGCGATAAAACTTTTAACAAGCAAGACTTGGAACTCTCTCGAAACAATTATCACAATGCCGTCATAAGTGCGGATTATCAGTTTCATACTTTGCAGAGTTTTTTGAAAAAAGAAGGTCTCTATGACGCATCACTCTTCTTTCTTTTCAGCGATCATGGTGAAGGACTGCTGGACAACGGAACTTATGAAACCGATGATATGGGCCATGGGGGGTACCCAACACGAGAAAAGTCACGCACTGTTTTTGGGTTGAAGTTTCCCCATGGGGAGCATTCTGTCCAAGTGCCTGTTTCTGCCGGTTTGGTCGATGTTTTCCCAACTATTTTCGACTATCTTGGACTCGAGATCTATCTTAAAGACCTTGACCTACATTTGGGCGAAAATCTGCTGACCAAAAACGAGTCCTGCGAAATAAGCTTCGCTCCCTGGGGGTTGCGTTACCTGGAAATTATGGGATTTGACAATGGGACTGAAAAAATGTTCTTGGCACTGCAGACCCCTGACCCCTTTGTCACCCAAAAAATAGATGTGCGTAGGATCATGGCCGGTCACGATATAGTGGATGAAAAGTCTTATACCACAGATGAATTGAGCGACATGATGAACAGCAAATTTTCAGCATGCTGGCGCAAAATCTTCAAAATTCCTAAAGCTGACCCTACGCATTTTACTAAGGACTATCACNNATCAAAAAACATGGAGCCCCAAGCCTTTTCCATGAATCGGAATTCGGGTTGCGTCGCACGTCTCGAATTTATTTGTAGATGAAGTCTTCGCCCACGATCTCAGACTGCAGATCCTTGCTTGGGCCGTGGGAACTTCTGTTGAAGGGAAAATACACCACAAGCTTGCCGGAACTTTCACCGTGTACCAGTGCTACGGTGAGCGAGGTGTGGGCTGGTAGTTCAACGCTTTCTGGCATGCCAAAATAAGGGTTGGCTTTTTCGAACGGATCGATAGTCCACCAGTGATCTTGTTTCAAGCCCAAGAAGTTATCCGGTGTACTGGACGGGTCAGCTGCGGCTAGTGAGGCGATTTTCACTTTGACTAAGCCGAAGGGGCGAACACGTAGCGCACTAACCGGGACGGAAAGAACCATCAAAGTGCCGTGCTCATAGGTTTTGAGTTCTCGATGGTCGATGATAGCCGGTCCGTAGTCGGCTTTACCACCCTCGCCTTTCTTTTCGAAGTCTGCGCGCAGCTGCCGCATGAGTTCAGCATCTGTCAATATTGTAGCAAAACTATTGATCGGCATCGATGGGATCAGGGTACTCAGAGAGGCTCCGAGCAGCTCTTGGTCGACCTGACCATCACCATCGCCATCGATTTGAATAGAAAGTTCACAGTGCTGCCAGTTGGTGAGTGGGCTGTGCAGTTTAGCTGCGAATTGCAGCATTTTCATCTTATGCGCTCCGGTGCCCTGCTCAATCGTGCGGTAGCCGACGGATTCAAGATCACAGAGTTCCGTGAGACGTTTGTCGGGTCCCAAAGCGTTGAGGCGTGGGTTGACATCGATAAGATTGAAAATCAGAGCCTGACTTGGCGAGGGACCGTCGTTACGGATCACTAAGTCGGCTGGACAATCTTCAGCATCTTGCGGACCGCTTGCGTGCCCCTTCAACGCTTCGACACGTAGCAGACTGAGTTTACGCACTTGCGCCAGAGCTGGAATTTTCACCAACTCATCATCTTCTTCATTAATGATTTTGATGAAAGCCGACAGTTCTTTGAAGCTAGCCTCGGCCGGTGCGTCAACCACAATCATCACGGGAACTTGAACAGCACCGTGTTCAGGAATCGTCAGATGATCAGGAAGATCAAAATGCAGTTCGTCAGGACTTGCGACTTGGAAGTAGATCGTCATCGGAGTGTCCGCATGGTTTTTCACCATGAAACTTCGATGGAGCTCTTTCTTGTGCAACACCTCGATTTCACCAAGTGCCAGCGCGGCGGGTGATGTTGTGAGCTGCGTATGAAGCGCATTAAAAATCTCGATGCGACCCGCACCTTGCGAAGCGATGGAATATTCCCGAGCGCTCCGGTCTCTTAACGTGAGACTGTTTGCCATCAAAGCACTTTTAATCTGCTCAGTTGCCCAATCAGGGTGAAATTGTTTGAAAAGCGCCACGCAACCCGCAGCATGGGGCGCGGCCATCGAGGTGCCACTCATCGTCACACCTTTGAAGCCGCTACCCATTTGGGCAGAGATAATCTGTGTGCCGGGAGCTGCAATCTCAGGCTTGATAGCCGCATCAAACGACCGTGGCCCGCGGGATGAAAAACTGCTGAGGGTATCGATAATCGAGGGTTCTTCGATAACTTGTGGCGTCTTGAATTGAATCGTCGGCTCTTCATGATTCATGAGCGCTTTTTTTAGTTTTATGCCAACCGCTTTGCTAATCATAACAGCTGGAATCTCAAACGGCTTCTCAGCTTGCCCGCCCATGCTGATCGGTTCACCATCGATGTGACTTGCAACCACCACACCGGTCGCTCCTGCGTCCGCAGCACATTTAAGGATGTCGAAAAAAGGGACGCCTCCACCGCGATCGATCAAGGCTACATTACCAAGCAGCGCACGTTTTTGCTCGGCGCTGAGCTCTTGATTCGCAAAGCCGATGTAGACCAGCTTGCCAGTCAGATTCCCCACGCTGTCGAGTGGCTTAGCCATCGGTGATTCAACCGCCTTAGCGATAATTTCTTCCTTAGGTGTTTTGAATAGTACAGCTTTAAATTTCCAATTATGTTCCATGTAGTCGATCGAGGAGGCAACCGACAAGGCACCCGCACTGGTGCTCGGTGAGCCCACCACGTAAGGAAAATTCCCGGAGTTACCGGCAGACACGACGGGCAGCATCCCGATTTTGACGATATTCGCAATCGCTTCATCATACAGGCGGTAGGGCATACCAAAAGGGCTACCGAGTGAAAGATTGACCAAGTCCAAATGGTCGTTCGGGTTACGGTTCCCACTGGGATTGGCAGCATATTCCAATGCAGCCAGGACTACAGCGTCCGAAGTTGAGCCGGTCTTGCCAAAGACCTTGATCGCATAAAGCTTCGCGCCGGGGGCTACCCCGGTATAGGTATTTTCACCATCACCCACGCCAGCAATCGTGCCCGCAACGTGCGTTCCATGTCCCGATTCATCGATTGGGTTCGCGTCGGGTTGGGGGATGCGTCGATTAAAATCCAAGGAATCATCGTCGTAAGCCGTGCCGACCAAATCCGTACCACCGACAACTTTAAGATTGGGAAAGACCCTGCGACTTACAACCGTGGGGTCGATAGCTTTGTAAGCCTCTTCGGTGCCCGGACCACCCAACATCTTATGCGTGTAGTCGATACCCGTGTCGATAACACCGATGCGGACGTCTCGTCCGTCAACCGGTACCAAGTGGCCGTCCTGATTCAAAATACTCATTTCCTTTTGAACTTTTTCAGCACCGATAAACTTTACCGACGTCTGCTCACCCACCTTGACAGAAGCCCTATACGTCACCAGCTCCTCAGGTCTTGAAAATTGTCGAGCATCGTGCACTTCAGAAATTCCAACATGCTCTTTTAATTTTCCGATAAACTTCTTTGGCACAAGCACCGAAAAACCATTGAGCACAAAGCGATAGCGATGCAGAATTTTAATCTCCCGAGAAAGCTCTCTAAGAAATTTCTCGGTCTCCTGCTGTTCCAAATCCAGAGCCTTTTCCTGCTCTTGGTCCATCACCAGGGTATTCTCAATGAACTGGCTGGTGCTAAAGAGAGCCGGGGTTTTGAATTTTAAAAGAACGATTTTTCGCGTTTCTTCTTTCTGAGGCCTGTTGCTCATCGCTTGGGGACGCGAAGTTTGAGCATTGGGCCTCCCACACGATGTAACGAGGGGACTAAAGGAAACAACCGTGAGCAGAGCAAACCCTAACTTGGTCAGCATGGCTACCTTTCGCATAAATTGAACTGCAAAATGTGAGTCTAAGCTTTGCCTGATGAAAGCTAACTAAATTGGAAGAAGGCTGCGTTGTGGTAAATGCCATAACGACGGATAAGTCAAATGAACTTTTCACTTCCCAAATAGTATAAACTTCTTGATGTTAAAAATTCTTCATGGAGTTGCTATGAAAAAATTCCTTTCAGCCTGCGGCTTAGTTGCTTTTCTTGGTTTTGCTGGCTCCGCANNCGCTTATCTACCACGTAAAAGGTTGGGGAGCTCAATTGGCTGTCGGTCATTTTAAATTAGAGGGAACTGGCAAAATCAAGTGTAAAGGATTGCACGGAGAAGAGAGTGCTCGCGAGGTTTTGGTCACGATCGGAGGGCATCCTGTCGCGCCTCGGATTGCCTTTGGTTATTTTAACTTCCGTGGAGCTTCCTCTAGTTTCGGAATTGAATTTGGCGATATTGATAGTTTGATGGGTGGGTATGCTCTCATGGAAGTCCAAGGTGCCATTGGTGTTGGTACTGGCGCTAGCTTTATGGTAGCAAATCCCACAAAGGGCATTAGGTTTAATCTTGGCATCNNATAACCCGTCTGACCAAGATTCTCCTATCCAACAGCTTGAACCTGAAGTTAAACCTGAAGCGACCCAAGCCAAGTCCTAAGACTCAGCAGCGCTTTGAAAGGTCTGTCGAGCTAAGCTGGGTTTCCTCGGCTTAGCCCTGGAATGACGAGAATACTCGTCATTCTNNACAGCCGCACCAAATTAGTGATTGCGTAACATTGTACAAAAAATTTAGACTAAGCACGATCTGCCTTTCTATATTCGTTGTTTCGCAAGTTCACCTTAAAGGCGGAGGCCCCGAGCTCAAACGATCGGACTCAGTGACCCAAAGTCTGGGAATAGAGACACTTGCATAATCATGACATGACGCCAAGCACGTTTGTTATCAACCCTTACACCCGACTGAATTATGCAGGTTTCTACCTGCTGAAGGAGATGGTGGAAAAGCAGCTTATCTTCTCTGCTGACCTTGAGGANNTAGAGCCGATACTTTTGTGGTTGAGCGAAATGGGGTATGTGAAACTCAATCTCCACAGCGAGTACAAAGTTACCCGCAAAGGTTTGCGCCAGGTTCACTCCTTTCTGAATCGCTACACAACTTTTCAAACCGAATACGATATTTTTTGTGGTGTCGACCTGAAAGCGAAGGACTTCGCTATCCGCTACTATAGTAAATTCAATGATGCCTTAGAGTGGCGGGNNCGGGCCTTTTTAAACGAAGATCGTTGGGAGGATCTCCGCATCGCGATTGCAGAATATCAGGGCTTCGATTCGATCGAAATCATCTTTATGGGCTTTATTCACGACAATCGCTTTGGTCGGGATGCCGTGGGCTGGCACTATGAGTGTTTATTGGGCAGTATCTGGGATGAAATCCAGGCGATTTGCAATAATGCGGTTCGCCTCAAATCCCTCACCCGCCATTCCGAAACGCAGAGCAATGAAAGTTTTTTGCAAGAAATTATCGAAAAAGGTCGGCAACTCTTGCTGGAAATTTCGGACACGTAGAAGGAAGCTGCTAAAGCAAAGAGTCGGCCGCATCGGAGCTCGGTCTTGCAAAGGCGCCACCATACCAGCCCTCCGACAGTCGCCGTTCGTGAATCGATGTCCACGCCTTGCCAGCAAAGACTTTAATCCTTTGCCCGGCAAGAACCAGCTCCGGGTCATCCATGTTGCCTTCTTCGCGAATCACAACATTGACCTGCTCGCAGCCTAGACAAAGCTCAACAATATGCTCTCTGGCAGCCCTCGCATCGGCGAAGGTATCAAAAAAGATAAGATTGTATTTCTTCAAAGAACCCATGGGAATATCGTCTTACAAAATCAAAGAAACTGTTGAATAATACACTAAATCTNNCTCTTTAACAGAAGGGACAAAAAATGACAGCCAAAGGAACTCACTTTCAAGTAGCTGACATGAGCCAAAGCATAATTGATTGGGGCCGTAAGGAAATAGAGCTGGCCGAAAATGAAATGCCTGGTCTGATGGCTCTCCGTAAGGAGTTTGGCAGTGCTCAGCCGCTGGCTGGTGCGAGAATTGCGGGTTGTCTGCATATGAC
>PLEQ01000322.1 GCA_003136475.1 Deltaproteobacteria bacterium | reverse complement strand
GGATTGGGAGCTAGAGGAGATAAAGGCGGGAATGGGGGAATCAAATCTCCGAAACTATCACGAGTGACGAGGAGTAGATTTCCGACGAGTTGTTGATTTCCTCCATCATCTGCGCATATAAGCTGATACCCTGTGGTATCGGGTACTGAACAAACGAAAGTAGTCCTACCCACGGGTGATTGAGGGGACGTTGGAATAATGAAGGAAAAGCTTCTATTTGTTCCGTCTCCACTTGCAGGTTGAATATATGTTGGGACATTGGGCCACCATCCATAAAATTGCGTCCTATCTTTGTAGTATGTCATTCGTATGCCACCATCAATGTAAACAGGCTCACGGAAAGACTGAAATTGATTTGTGTCTACTGGATAACGATCAACATATGGAAGCGTATAGATATCGTAAACCGTACGCAACTGATCCAGTTTGATGGATTCGGGGATATTAGCTGTGTAGAAATAGTTTATCTCTTGCTGAATCGTAGATGATGGCAAAATTAAATTAGAAGAAATGCCAATATATTCTCTTGCCTCTGCTTCTATTGCCGAAACCGTGTAATTTGCTGGAGCAATAGCAGTCATTAGATCACATCGTGGACAAAGTGATAGAGTCTCTTCTTAGGTCCATCTTTTTCGATCGGTTTTCCGTTATCATCAAGGCTTCCTTCTCGTTTTTCTACCATCCTATTAGGGTCGTTGACTTCTTTAACCAAACCTTTAGGAACTTTATAGACATGATCGTGGATAAAGTTGAACATATAGATCGGTTCGCCAGCTCCAGCGTAATAGTCTTTAGGCATTGATCCGCCTTTGTAATGGATGAAGCGCACATCGATCAATTCCATATCGTCTTTTAGCTTTTTCTCTAGATCTTCTTTTTTCTTTGGCTCAACGTTTTTGAATCTTTTGGATTTGGGCACTTGATTGATAAGAGTGTGTATGAGCCCGTGCTCAATTCCCTGAGCTGTTACCATTTTATGCATTATAAAATCTCCGATTTCGATTTGTTAAACTTTCCCCTACGTTTCCATAGGGGAAATGTTAAAACTTCTTATTCATATCTGAAAGCTTGCCATTCGATCACATCCCCAATTTGCCCCGCTGGACCATTTGCTCCAGGATACAAATACATCGTGGGCGATGGAAAAGCTGATTGAAAAGGAGCTTGCTGAAAGTTGTATCCATATTGAGTATTTGTGTATACATCGTAGTAAGCTTTCTGTCCATCTGGCGCAATTGTCGCAAAACGAGGGAAAGAAACGGATGAGGCGCTTGATGGCCATGTCCATGTTCCTGCTCCCGAAGTGTTAAGATCGGTCGTAAGTGTATAGGTTCCATATGTCGTGAAAGAACCTACAGCCAAGATTGTTGCCTCTGCGCCTTCGATCGCCGCCATCCCATAATTCGTTGTGTTATTCAGACGAATCTTCATGCCAGGCTGATAATTTGTGATTGAAGACAGGGTAATCACACCATTAAGAGCATTCGAAATGATTGTGATGATTGCATATTCCGGAAGAACCAATTCAAATGGGCTAATCTTCTGGAAATTGAACGTGGTTGAAGGAGTGAATCCAGTGCTGTTAAGACCTGCTAGAGTAAAGGAAGATCCTGACACAGAAGAGACACTCGCAACTATTCCAGCAATTTGCACCATCCCCGTCATAGCGGTCAATCTAACTCGATCTCCATTACTTAAGCTATTGGATGCCAAAGCTACTGCTGGTCCAGCTGCGGATATGACTGTACCTGATTGAACAGGATATAAAGGAAGACCTGGGCCAGCCGAATAAACGAACCCATTACCATTTGCTGGAATTGCTGATGTAGTAACTGCACCCGTAGCTTGATAAAGCCACTGAACAGCTCCACCTAATGGTGTTTGATCAGCATACCATTCGTATTCAAAACCTACTCCATTAGCTGCTAGAGCTGATTGAGTAAGGTTAAATGTCTTGAAATAGTCGGCCCCGCCAGAAACAGGGATGTATTGACCAGCGCCCGTTGATATAAACGAATCGCCTTGAATTAGTGAAATGCTCATGATTATACCTGCGCTGTTACGTTTAAGCCTGTGATCCAGTTTTGGTTTTGGATCGTTCTAGCGAGAGCGAATTTCGCATACAATCCAGAGTTCTGCGCTACGTTAGATACTACCCAGTCCGGTCTAGTTCCAAGTCTGTGTGTATATCTTGTTTGCTCGATCTTACCGATTGCTTCGATACCATACAGAGGAATTGGATATATATTGTTTCCCTTCTGCGATGCATTAGGGATCACTTGAGCTTTAGAAGAGAGGAATAGTCTGAATCTACCGACAGAACCATATTCTTCCTTCTTAACGCTCTCACCCCTTCCAGGATATCCTGACTTTATGACAAAGTTTTCTGTCAAGTTGATCGCTGGAGTAAGATCCGTGTGGAAAAGACCCAGGTATGAATCCATACGATTTGAAGTAGAGAACTGATTTGTAGCTATCAGGCTTTCTAAAACTGTCTGTGCATCGTTAGTATTGAGAACAGCTTCTTTGTTAAGGAAGTCTTCGTATGACGGATTACTTGGAATATCCCCATTACCCCCCCCGATGGCGTCCGTATAACTGACAGCGGAGGCAAAAAGATCACGCATTAAAATGTCTTCCTTATTTCTCATCCACTGACCCATTAATTGCATGTATTTTGCTAAAGTTCCGCGGTTGGACCAAAGATCGACCTGTTCGTTGACGATGATGGATTTAGCAAAAATTTCCATGTCGGCGTCGATATCGGTACGAATAGGAACTTCAGGCGCGGGATCTATACCCGAACCGTCTAGTTGACCACCGATGAGGGATAAAGGTGAAAATCGAGAAAGACGTGTAGTCTTGCCGATAAATGCTTTCGCATAGTGCTTTTGCGCGCCGAAAGAGTGTATTAAGTTAAACTGCGGCGTAGAAAGGAAAAAGTCCGAGGCTTGAACTGGTAACTCAGGACTATTGTTGTTAATCGTTGTAATGCCGGTCGCTGTTGTCATGGTTATACCAAATGAAATATTTCATCTTAGATACCTGGGGGGCAAGACCCTAATGCCTCGATGGCTAATCTTGGTATCGTTTTCATTCCCTGGCGAGGGTNNCAAATCTACTTACCACATATTAAAGAATTGGTGATATATTAACAATTTATGTCTAAAACCGGCCTAAGTCCTAAACAAATTTTGTCTATACAAGAATGCGATGCCCGCATGAATTTCTGGATCGGTAGCATACGGGCAGGGAAAACATTTGCTTCCATTTTGGCCTTTATTTATTTTCTTAAGAACGGCCCTCCAGGCGATGCGATGATCATCGGGGTATCGCGTACTACTATTCAGCGTAACATTCTCAAAGAAATGTTCGAGCTAATGGACTTCCCCGAGCCAAATGAAAACCGTATGTACGAAATGGTCTATGGGCGAAGAGTCTACTTCGTCGGTGCAAAAGACGAGCGCGCTGTTTCGGTGATCCAGGGTGCTACTCTTGCTTTAGCTTATGTTGATGAGATCGTAAAGATCCCGAAACAGTTCTTTAAAATGCTGCAGGGTAGATGTTCAGTACCAGGTGCAAAGATCTTCGGGACAGGGAACCCAGAGGGGCCGAGTCACTGGTTCAAGAAGGAGTATCTCGACAATCCTAACCTCGATATGCGCCATTTTAAATTCGTCCTAGATGACAATCCTAGTTTAGACGATAAATACCTTGAAAACATCAAGAAAGAATACACTGGCGTCTGGTATCAGAGACTTATCTTAGGCGAATGGTCGGTAGCAGATGGTTTAGTCTACGATCACTTTAGTGAAGAGAATCTATTTGTAGGTGAGCATTTTCCCCCTGCCTACTATATTTGCGGCATCGACTATGGAACATCCAATGCGACGTGCTGTGTACTGGCTGGTATCTATCCAAAAGGCTTTACAAAGGTGCGCGTAGTCAAGGAATACTACTACGACTCAAGAGTAAAGGGGCGCAGCAAAACAGATTCCGAACTTGCTATCGATATCTATGAAATGCTCAAACGATGCTCTAATTTACGCACTGTGTATGTTNNGGTATGTTGATCCGAGCGCGTTGAGCTTTAAAATAGAGCTTGATCGCAAAGGTCTGCCTGTCGAAGACGCTGATAATGACGTCATCAATGGGATCAAAGTAGTGAGTTCTATGCTCTACAACAAGCAGGTTGTGATCCATAAAGACTGCACAAATTTAATTGACAGCCTTCATTCTTATATATGGGACACAAAAGCCGCTGACAAGGGTGAAGACAAGCGTAAGAAAGAAGGGGATCACGGAGCAGACGCATTACGGTACCTTCTCTATACAGAATTTCCTGATGCCGAGACGAGCGACGATCGCCATAGCTGGACGATAGACAAATGGAGACGTGAAGCGCGTGAATACACAACCGAAGAAATCCTAGACATGAATTTGAGGTGATATGAATAAGATACTCGCTATGGTTGGTCATATGTTTTCAAAGTCTTTGTATTTACCAGACAGAAAAATCAAAATGTCTAAATACAGAAAAAGACGAAAGAAAATGGAAGATATTATGGAGCCTTACCTTTTTAAGGTCGTGATTGACGAGAGTAAATGCAAATGAGTTTACACAAAGGAAACATCCGCGATGTGCTTTTGAGAGTGGCATATCTATATAGAGAAGCGCCAGAGGAGCTTAAAGATGAATATGCGAAGGTTGTAAAGCTTTACATCGCTAAAGCTAATGAGATCCTTGGTAAAGAGAGTGAAACGGAAGTTCCTCCAGAAGCACCACCTCCAGCACAAGCGCCACCGATTCAATCGCAAGTACCAGAAANNATGCCCGATCATATCCAAATGATGAGTTGCAAACTGTAGCCAACAATCCTACTCAGCTCAATCAGTTGATGAATCAGATCAATAACACACAGAGCGAAGTAACAGGTGCGCCAATAGATAACATTCCTCCCGCTCCTGCTCGTTCCAGCAACGTATTTGGGTTTCGGTATGACCCTTTAAAACAGAACCTTGCAGTGAGATTCCATGATGGTAGTGTCTATCGTTATTCTCAAGTTCCAAAAGTGATATGGGATATGTTTAAAAATGGAGAAGGAATTTGCAGGACATCGGGATCTAACCATTTCGGGAGATGGTGGAGAGGAAAAACAAATCCATCATACGGAGCTGCTGTTCATCAGCTTTTAATGGCGGGAAAATTCCCCTACCAAAAAATTAGATGAATTGACTTTGGTGCGGCAAAATGCGTATTGACGGACATTCGTACGAAGACATTGCCAAGACATTCAATATATCGTGGTGGCATACTCGTTCGATTTGCAAGAATCGACAATGGAAGCATGTAGCTCTGGGGGAAGAAAGTTCTGTTGTCAAGAGGAAGTATTAACC
>PLEQ01000297.1 GCA_003136475.1 Deltaproteobacteria bacterium | reverse complement strand
AAATCAAATGGACCAGAGTACAGCACTGGCACTACGACCGTGTTTGGCGGTAGAGGGCGCTCAGGCGGATATTTCCAGTGATCGAACAACACAAATGTCTTTTGCTTCAAACCTTCGCCAGAATTAATGCCTGGACCAGCCCACTCGCCGTAGTGACGGCCAGGACCAAGTTTGTTGATGAACTCATTCTTATTGGCGTAAACCATTTCCGCAAAACCGAAATTATCATCGCCTGGCGCTACCCAGCGAGAGCGTGATCCGCAAACGAGGTCTAATCCGCCAGTATCAGTTTGAAACACGTAGATTTGGGCGTTTGAGCCGTGGATCTTTNNCAGGAAATGATTCAAATTCTGGCGTCATTTTAGCCCTCGATGTTCATTGATCCAACGACAGTAGAGAATCCGCTTGTTTTGTTCAAGCGAAGCATCAAAGTGATGCCACAATACTCTGACAATCGCACAAAGATGTGATTCTGAGTGATATGGATGGCTTTAACGTCCAGCAAAACTTTCTTGAGGCGCTTCGTAGCTTCCGCGCGACCCTCTTTTTTGCTGTAACGGTCTTTGAGGCTCAAATAGGTCACGCCTACGTTGAGCGGCACAGACAATTCTGCGTTTGCTGGCAGGCTAATGAAATTTTGAGCAATGTTCCGAACATCCTGGGCAGAAAGAGGCTCAATGACCGCAGTGCGGCTCTGATTCTTTTTGCGGAACTTCGTGGGGGTACCTGGCTCCAAAACTACATTAAAATGCAAGAACTTATTCGTTTTTTCTCCCTTTCATAGAGTGTTGTTTCAACTTTAACCAAAATCGTATTATTTTGCAACAAGTTTTTCTTCGAGTTCCTTGATGCGCTTATCTCTTTCTTCGATCATACATATCAGGTAAAACGTTTCCTGATGGTCGTAAAGTGGTGGAGGGCCACCAAATACGCGATCACAAGTCTCGCACCCGCCACAATTGTTTGACCACAGAAGACACTCTTTCTTGATACTCTCCAATTCTTCTGAAGAAATCAAATCCCCGCTCATTCGTAATCCCGCACTGCGACGCCCACTGGGAATCTGGGAACTTGCTCCTTCCCAGTAATTCCTTGGTATTGGACTGTAAGTCGCTTGCCCTGCCAAAGCGAATGGTCTTCGAAGAATCTTTTGAGCTGCGCTGTGTCTCCTCGCATTTTAGCAAGAAACTCTTTCCCGCCCTCAGTCCTACATACGAATATCGCATGTCCCGCGAGTTTACCGCGACCTTCTTCCACTCTGACAATAGGGAATTCCGCATCGTCAAACTCCTTCACTTTCTGGAGGTCGTAGGACCTCTTATTAACGTACTTCGAATGTTCGTTTCGTAGCATGGAACCTTCATATCCCTGCTCTCTGAACCGATCAAAATATACCATGATGTCGTTCTCAGAATTAACCGGCTCAGTAGGTACTTTTTTCAAGGCATAAAAGTCAAAGTTGTCAAAAATGGTGTCGATCTCTTCCATGCGCTCTGCAAATACGCCATCATTCACGACGTCATAAACGTGATACTGGACAATCTCGTGACCTTCTGCGGGAACTTCTTGGCGTACCATAGATACGATCTTTTCGAAATCGCTCTTCCATTCGTGATTATAGAGTTCGCCATCCAAAAAAATGTCCTTGGATTCAAATGCTGCCTCAAGTTCTTGCACGATATGCGGGCACGAGGTAATTGGCTTGCGAGTGCGAGACCAAAGTGTGCAGACGCCGTCCTTGATGATTGCGATGCAGCGGATACCATCCAGTTTTGGCTGAGTATAGCATGGCAGTTTGATCTTGTGGCCGTGCTCTGAAAACTTCTGAGCCAGCATAGGAACAACGCCGCCTTCGATCAATTCGTCGACTTCGCCCTTTCCAGCGCCATCGAATGACTCAACGTAACCGCTTTTCTTCTTCTTTTCCCATTTGCCCTTGGCTTCGGCCTCTGCCTGCTGCCTAGGAGTGGTCTCATTCTTTTTGCCGACATTCTTGCCTTCTGAGATCAAATCGCTAGTGGCCTGGACCTTGCCATCAACCTGGCCATACTCGGTGACGATACAGGCCGCAGTGTTCGAGCCTCGTTGGTCAATTACACCTATGTCCCAGAACTGAATCGCTCCAGTCGAGGTTTTCTTATAAAGTCTTGGTAATTTCATTCTACTGCCTTCTCAAAGTAATTGTACTCTTCGCCTTCAACGAGTCCGTAATCATCAAATTCCTGATGGACCTTTGCGTTCTCTTCTTGCATCCACTTCTTGGCCTTGTCTTCTGCATCGAAGACCTTGACCACTTCCCAGCCTCTCATAAAAGGGTAGGCCTTATACCCTATGTAGACTTTCACTTCTTTTTCCCGTAGATCAAATCAATGCGCTCTTTCAAAAACTGTCCAGCAGTGTAGCCAGGAGCCAATTCAACATTCGCGTGTGGGTGAATGAACAGTGGCATCGAGATTCGATCAGTACTCTCATCAGGAGGATTTACCACGCGATGAGTGGTCGACTTGTATAGGCCATTACTTTGGAGAGCCAGCATGTCGCCGATGTTGACTGTGATAGAGTTTTCTTCATGTGGAACGTCGTGCCAGTTACCCTTAAGATCCTTGACTTGCAAGCCAGTAGCGGTTGCGGCAACCAAAAGCGTGATGTGGTTGATGTCTTCATGTGCAGCGGCGCGAACGCCTTCACTTGGTCCGTCGAAAGATTTCAACGCTGGATAGTAAAGAGTGCGAAGGATGGTGTTCGAACTTTGATTGCACTCCAAAACGTAATTTGAACGAGTTTGTTTTTCCAGAATTGAGAGAATTTTCATTCCAAGTTGTTCGAGTTTGTTGTAAAGGACTTCTGTCGCGAAACGAGCCTCTGTAGGAACATCTTCGCCTGGACGCCAGTGAAAAAACTCTTTGAGGTCGGCAACATTAGCTCCAACGGCGGTTTCGGTGCCCATGCCTTTGTATCCCATATTTGTGTTGTTGCCGTTTACAAAAAGATTTTTGAAAATCTGTTCGCGTTTGAAAAACGCGCGCCATGTCTTTTGGGCCTCTTTAATCACAACATCTTCAATGCCATGCTGCGTTATAACGACGAATCCTGTATTAATTACAGACTTGAGAAGATCCTTCTCGAAATCTGCCGATTTTAGGTCACAAACTCCAACTTTCATAAACCCTCCAAGTAATCTTATGATAGTACACATCTAAACTTGAGACAAGAGGATTTTATGGATATTTTCGGACAGATAGCACAATTAGTAGCTGGAATTTTTTCAAAAGGTTCAGAGCCGATGGTTTCTGTGTCGATTCCCCTCGATACTCCGGCGCCCTCGTCAGCGCCAGCGCAGCCCGCGCCCATCGACTGGACCTCTCCCGATTGCAAAATCACCGAACACTTTACCGTCGCCGATGCGTGTATGCTACATTCTTGGAACCGTCTCGCTAACGAGATGGATGGATGCAACGACGCAATGAAGGCGAAGCTCGTAGTGCTATGTCAAAAGATGGAAGAGATCCGAACATTCCTTGGATGTCCAATGTCGGTTCACTGCATGTTTCGCTCACAGCAATACAACCAAGAAGTGGTGAAGGCAATTCCTAACGACGTTCACGCGCAAGGTCTCGCTATCGACTTTGATTGCAATGGCACTATGACGATTGATGAGGTTCATGCAAAGCTTGAACCAGTTCTTGAGCAATACGGCATTAGAATGGAACGTAACACACCTACCTGGGTACACCTGGATCTTCACCCTGTAGGCAACGCTCGCTATTTCAACGCTTAGGCTCACTTGGGTTAGCACAAGTATCGATCACTCTGACCAGTCGATCCTCGTCGAACGATTTCATTTTATCAAAAAAATTATAGCAAAAAGTGGCGCCACGATCAAAAGCCACTTGCCATGAGTCTGCATCCGTTTTGTACTTCAGGGTTTTCACTTGCCCGTCTTCTCGAAAGTTGTATGTGAAGAGATACTCCTTACTTATTCCGATTTGTGGCACTAAAATAATTACTAAAATCAGCCATTTCACGTATTTTTCGCTTTCTCTGAAAGAGCGTCTTTCAGTCTCAGGTCTGCTCTCACTTTCATGACGCACTCGCCAAGCCAATTTAGACCTTGCCACTGCGTCTTATCGAAAGCACGCGGATCGGTCTCTCCCAGGCCTATTCCCCAAATTTTGTCGTATGGGCTGGCCTCCACAATTTCAAGATCGCCAGTGTTCATTAGTTCAACATACAGGTCCGAATTCTGGGTAAATTTGGCATAATTGCCCGCATATACGAATCTGCGCGACACCTTACTCCACTCATCGACCTTGAATCCCTTCACTTCTCGACCAATAGCCTTCTGCTTGGCTGGGTCCTTGGTGGCCATGATCTTGGCCTGGGCTTCAGTATCACCGAAAAATTGAGCTTTCATGGCCATCATAAACTGCTCAGCAGTATTGTACTTGACCCCATTGACTACCATTTCTGCGCGGTACCACTGGCTGAAGGGGCCGCCATAAAACAAAATCATTTTATCATTTTGCATCTTCGACCTCGCACTTGTTTGCTAGTTTGCAAACAGATAGGTTGAAGTCACAAGTGTTGACCTTATCCTTGTCCTTACCAGCCTTCTTCGCGCATTTGTCGCGGTTGACGTCGCACTGATGGCAGATTTTGCATTTGCCAAGGAGGCTGCATACATTTCCTGCGTGCGCTGAAGTCGCTATAAGTAACGTGAGTAGGATTGTTTTCATTTTGGAGGCTCCGGCAATTCTGCCCAGTAAACTTTTGGATTGTCAAAATAGTAATTTCCGCCAAATTCGGAGAATCGGCCAGTACAATTCATATAGTGAAGTTTTTCTTTTTCGCTCAGTACCGCAAAACTGCATTTGATCGCCAGTTCCGCATAGTCTCTGCGCGCACGCTCGTCGTAGTAATGGGCTTCGGAGACAATCATGGAATTGCCGGTCCACACAAGCAGATCACGCCCTTCGGGCGGCGGCACTTTCGTCACTTGATTCCATTCCATAAAGCATCTAAAAAAACTTGTAGCGAAACCCACCCACTTACTAAACTTGCTACGTACTCGCAAGCCCACTCATGGTAGTCTGAGGTTTTACAGCATCGTCGGGTTCCAAACTTTTAACCAGCCTCCGTGTCCATTAAAGAACTTCCCGTATTTACGGAGTCACACATACGCTTGTGCGTCGCTACAAATCAATAATCGTAAACTACAAAATCCTGTCCTGTTTCCTTCAAAATCTTTTTCGTATCTGACCAAGGCACCCTGAACAGACCGGAATTGATCTTGCACATGTGCATTGGCTTCTTAGTTTCATTATGCAGGATTAAATGCGCAATTGCAAGTCTTGTTGCATCTAAAATCAAATGTGGTGGATCGACGTGGGTTGCGTAGTCCCTGGATGTGAACAGGCAGCCAACAACATAGGCGCCAGAGGGTATCAGCAGGCATTTGCCTCGCAACGTGCTGCCTTCTGTCATGCAGGCTGCGCGGTAAACGCGGAAAGCGTTGGGAAACCGCTTGGCGAACTCTTTGGCTATGCCAGAACCCCAGACGCCTTTGGTATTGCAGGCGTGCAGGATTATTGAGCCCTTTGGAGCATTGAAAAGACTGTCTTTAACGGTTACGACTGAGCCCAATGAATTTCTCCAGTTCGTTTTGAGGTTCGTATGGTTCAAATACTGCATCGGGACTTCTCACTCTGATGGTATTTGCAACGCCAAGTGCTCTAGAAATGCCTTCTACGAAATCATTCTCATTAGAGTTAGAAACGATTTCGCCGTCGAGCGTGTACCTGTACTCGTTTTCGACCAAATCGAGGCAGGTGATTACGAGGGTGCATTCTGAGGGCAAAATCCATGAATCCTTCTGAATTC
>PLEQ01000401.1 GCA_003136475.1 Deltaproteobacteria bacterium | reverse complement strand
CCTCAACTATGATCGCGTCAATGCGCAACAGGCGCGTCGCTTCCTCGATCGCGTCGTCGGCTACATGCTTTCACCATTATTATGGGAAAAAATTGCCCGTGGGCTGTCAGCCGGCCGTGTGCAGTCCGTTGCCGTTCGCTTGATTTCGGAGCGTGAACGTGCGATTCATGCGTTCAAACCTGACGAATATTGGGAAATTCGCACCAAGCTCATGGGTGCGAGCAAAGAATCCTTTCTAGCAGAACTCGTCAAAGTAAACGGTGCCGCTTTTACTGCCAAAAATCAGGAGCAGGCCCACAAAGCGGTCGATGCTTTGCGCAAGGGCAACTATCTTATCCAAAGCGTAGACAAGAAGCCGACCAGTACCAAACCGACTGCCCCCTTTATCACATCGACATTACAGCAAGCGGCCAGTGTCCGCTTGGGATTTGGTGTGAAGAAGACGATGATGCTCGCCCAGCGTCTTTATGAAAATGGTTTCATCACATACATGCGTACCGACTCCACCAACCTTAGTGAAGATGCGGTCGCCAGTTGTCGTCAGTATATAGGGAAACTTTTTGGGGAAAAATATTTACCCCCGGAAGCCACAAAATATGCCAGCAAAAAATCTGCACAGGAAGCCCATGAGGCGATTCGTCCGACCGAAGTCACGGTAAAAGCTGAGCATCTGCAAGAAAAGGATCCAGACTCCACCCGACTCTATGATCTGATCTGGCGCCAGTTTGTGGCCTGTCAGATGGTGCCTGCGCTCTTTGACAGCACCTCAGTCAATATTCAATCCGGACCTTACGAACTCAGGGCTCGCGGACGTATTCTGCGCTTCGATGGTTTTTTAAAAGTGCAAGCTCAGGGCAAAAAAAGTGGCGACGACGAAATGATTCTACCGTCCCTCAACGAAGGTGAGCAGCTTAAATTGCAGGATGTTTTGCCGACTCAGCATTTTACCAAACCGCCAGCACGCTTCTCCGAGGCCAGTTTGGTGCGGGAATTGGAAAAACGTGGCATCGGTCGACCTTCGACTTATCACTCGATCATCACCACTATCCAAGATCGTGGCTATGTCCGGCTCGAGAAGAAACGATTTTTCTGTCTAAAAATGGGCGAGTTGGTTACCGATCGCCTGACCGAGAGTTTTGCAGATCTCATGGATTTTAGTTTCACTGCCAATATGGAGGAAAACCTCGATGCCATCGCCCGCGGTGAAGCGGACTGGCGCAAAGTTCTCGACCACTTTTACAAAGATTTTAGTGAGAAGCTGGGCCAAGCTTCGAAAGAAATGCGGGGCAACACGCCGACCAGCACCGAGATCAAGTGTCCGGAATGCGGTCGCAATATGAATATTCGCATAGCGCGCACCGGTGTCTTCCTAAGTTGCGAAGGCTATGCCCTGCCTCCCGAAGAACGCTGTAAAGGAACGCTCAATCTCATCCCCGGTGACGAAATGGAAAGTTACGGTGATGAGGTCGAGAACGAAGAAGGCAATGTCGAGGAACTGCGTAGCAACCAACAGTGCCTAAAATGTTCGACCTTCATGGACGCGCACTTCATAGATGAAACTCGCAAATTGCACATTTGTGGTAACTATCCCCAATGTGATGGCTATGTCCTGGAAATGGGCAAATTCCGTGTGAAAGGCTATGAGGGACCGACCATCGAATGTGACAAATGCAAATCCCCTATGCAGTTAAAATCCGGACGCTTTGGCAAATATTTTGCCTGCACCAGCAAGGAATGTGGCAATACACGCAAAGTCCTTCGAAGCGGTGAGCCAGCTCCACCACCTTGCAAGCCTGTGCCTATGCCTGAGCTCAAATGCGAAAGATCTTCGGGCTACTTCGTTTTACGGGATGGTGCTGCCGGTGTATTTTTAGCCTCTAGTGAATTCCCCCGCTCGAAGGAAACCAAACGACCTTGTGTGGGAGACTTGAAACGGCATCGTACTGAACTCGATCCGAAGTATGTGTTTCTTGCCGATGCTCCAGAGTTTGATCCCGAAGGTCATCCTGCGATCATTCGCTACAGTCGCAAAACCAAGCAACACTACGTCATGAGCGAAAGCGATAGCAAGGCTACGGGCTGGACTGCGATGTTCCAAGACGGCAAATGGCTGCCCAAAGAAGCCAGTGACGTGTAGGACACTTTCTGAGGTGCTCGCAANNGATCTTAGACCCTTCGCATTATCTTTCGAAGTTCACTTTAATAAAGGTAAACGGGTGAGATGTTGGATCCCATCCCCAGACTGCTCAAAGTCGCGACCCGTCTCGCGTTCGGGATTGGGTGTTCCGGACTTATCAACCTTAGCTTATTCATCGCATTAAGCCCCTCCTTTCTAGCATCTACGATAAAGGGAACTTGGACAGTCTTCGACCTTGTGGTCTACGTTCTTTATGGTGGCGTTGTGCTCGTGCTTGAGCGCATCCTGTGTAGTTTACCAGCCCTGACCCTTGCAAAAATAAACACCTTGTTCGGAGTAGGAACGCAAGCCGTTCTTTCAGCACTTGTGTCAACCCTCTTAGTTGCTAACCAACAAGTCCAATCCCGTCTCGGTATCCAACTCATCCAAGCTAACATCCTTGCTGAAATCGAACAGCGCGGCTTTGCCGATGCCTATGCCGATAAAATGTGGATCTTCCTCATTGCGCTTTTCCTAGCAGCTCTCATCGTGCACGGCGGAACATGTGTCGTGTTTTTCAATTTCTTCAAAAAAAGAAAGCCAAAGCTTTGGCGAAAGCGAGTCCGAAGCTTCGTAGCTCGCCTCCTGATTTATGCTTCGGTGTCTGCCGCTTTTTTGTCTTTCTTGAATCAATGGGCCGACCCCGATTCCCTAAAATGGAACTCACTTCCGTTTGGTCCCCTACTAGCCGATGCTCATCAGCCCAAACTTCTCGTAAAATCGAGTCGCAAACACCCCCAGATCTCCTTAAACTTCAAACGCAAACCTGAAATCGTCATAATACTGGCCGAGTCCCTCCGCGCTGACATGATTGCGCAGGAGACCATGCCGAACGTTTGGGCTTTCGTGAAAAAACACCATTGCACACAATCCGCTCACCATTTTTCCGGTGGTCACACGACCATGTACGGGGTCTTTTCTCTGTTCAACAGCATTTTTGCGGACAACTACCATTCTTTTGCCGCAGAAGCGATTTCTTCACTGCCACTTGAGATTTTTCGTAAAAATGGCTATCACTTGCGTGGACTCTCCAATTCAGGCTTGGATAAGGTGTTTCCACCGTTTCGCCTCTTTGACTTTGATCAATACGATGAAGTGAATCACGGCGATCCTACCGTCAACGATGCACGGGTCGCTGCCATCGGGCAAAGCGAGCTCAGCTCCATCCAGGCATACTCAGCTAGGCTTTCCTTCTTCTTTCTCTTCTCGACTCACTCAGACTATTTTTTTCCTGAAAAATTTGAAAAATTCCAACCTTTCGAACAGTCCCTTTCCGCTCAAACTTTCTGGTTTAAACTGAGCGAGGCGCAGCGTCGCAAGGCAACTTGGAACTCCTATCGCAATAGCGCTCTCTACGTCGATGATTTGATCAACACTCTGTTGCAACCATTAGCCTCACGCGTTGAAAGTGGGGAAAGTATCGTGATAATTGTCGGTGATCATGGCGAAGAATTCTGGGAATTTGGCTTACAAGGTCACCTAGGTGTCAGCTTTGTGCGCGAACGCATCGAAACCGCAATGGCGCTATGCTTACCCCCTGGCGCCTTACCCGAACAGCTTGCCCAATCGCATCATGTCGATATCTTGCCGACTATCTTGGATTGGCTATCCGGTGATAGCTCTTCTTTAAATCCTTTTCTTGATGGCGTCTCTTTGCTAAAAAAAGTCGAGTCTCGCACACTTGCTGTCACCAGCGTAGGTTTTCCAGAAACATCCGATCAAATNNCAAATTGCCCTCATCACAGGCAAGCACAAAAGGCTCGTTCACGCGCAACCTTTTTTACAAAAATTCACGACGGGCCAAGTGACCGACTTGGCGGATCAGGAACTTGTCGACAAAGCTCTCGACAAAACGAATCTCTCGCAGTTCTTTCTGAGATTCCTCCAGCCAGCACAGTAGGCTTTTTGAGGCGGAACGACGGATCATCCAACGTGGGTGCCTTCCCGGCCTAGAAGTTTGTAAAGTTCCTTTTTATAGACTTCGACACCCGGTTGGTCGAAGGGGTTCACTTCCAAAAGCAGGCCACTGACCGCACACGCGGTTTGGAAAAATGCCATTAAGTAACCGAGATGGTACTCATCCAATTTCGAAAGATTGAGTTCGAGGCAGGGCACCCCACGGTGAGCATGGGCCTTCTGCGAGGCCTGCCACGCAGCTTCATCGAGTTCTCCTAAGTAGCGGTTAAACAGAAAGCGCATAGCCTTGTTATCACCGAGCTCATCCACCGGAACTTTGACCCGTTTCTCAACCAAAGCTGCGGTCGGACCGACGTTCAAAAAGGTCTCGATCATCGTCGAAGGTCCCTCTTGCAAGTACTGGCCTATAGAATGCAGATCGGTCGTATAACTCATTCCCATCGGCATCAGGCCTTTGCCGTCTTTGCCCTCAGATTCCCCGAACAGCTGTTTCCACCACTCGGTCAAAGCTGCGAGCTTGGGTTNNGGTACGCTAGAATGTCGAGCTTTTTACCCATCTCCCACGCTACTTTACGAAAACAGGCATACTGCAAAACCGGATGCTGAGGCGACGTGATATCACGCACACTGGAGAAAAACATATCCCCACCAGCCAGCAATTGCTCAGCATCATAGCCTGCTAGAGTCAGTGGCAGAAGGCCAGCAGCCGTCAAAATCGAATAGCGCCCGCCAACATCACGTGGAATGGGAAACAAACTATACNNACGTTTTTCTGCTAATTCACAGAGCGGATTCTTATCGTTCTGAGTGGTGACAAGAATGCGCTTGGCGCTCTCCTTGCCAAAACGCTTGCGCAGAGATTCTTCAATGATGCGAAAGGCAACATTGGGTTCAATCGTACCACCCGACCTACTGATCACATTCACGATCGGCTCATGCTCTTCCATCAACTCCAACAGCTCAAGCATGCCCCGTTCCGACAAATTGTTCCCAGCATAGACAATAGGAACATAATGCTGCGGAGCATGGATCATCCAGTCGGCATAATTGTGACGCAGAGCTTCGACCACAGCTTTGGTTCCAGCATACGACCCGCCTATGCCGATAAGCACCACCAAGTCAAAGGGCACCTCGATGCGCTGCACCGCGGTCCGGATTTTCCGTAATTCGTCAAACCCTCCTTTCTCAGGCCACTCCCACCAACCCGTATATTCGGCACCCGTACACNNACATCGCTTCCGGTAAAAGGCTCGTCCCCACCGTCAAAAGCATGAACACTTCCTTTATGAATTAGTTGATCGCAATAAAGTCTTGTAATTTTGCCAGCACGGGAGGCGCCGCTTTCACATGAAAGTTGCCAAAGCCTTCCGTCTCATAACTCGCGTGCACGATCATACAGGATCGATGCACAAGCGACCATGCCGGATAATTGTCATAGGGGATCAATAGATGCGCTTCGGCAAACTGCTCCGTAAAGAAATTAAAGATGTGAGTTCGCAAATTTTTTACATCGTCGAGCGAAAAAGCCGATATCACGCAGTGATTCCGAAACTTCTTGCGCAGCAATTTTTCCATGAGGGGATCTTGAATACNNCCAGCCCCGATCTCTTTTAAGACCATCTCGGTCGTCTGCATTTGCACTGCATAGTTCTCAGCGGAAACATCCACGACATGAATCAGAAGGTCGGCACTGAGAACCTCTTCAAGTGTCGACTTAAAAGATGCAACGAGCATGGGTGGAAGATTGCGGATAAAGCCTACCGTATCACTCAGGAGAATGCCAGGTCTGGTCCCGGGATCAATCGCCCGAACCGCAGCATCGAGCGTTGCAAAAAGTTTGTCTTCACCCTTGACACCCGAATGGGTCAGGGCATTCATCAGGGTCGTCTTACCGCTATTCGTGTAACCCACTATCGAAACTTTGAGCGCGTTACGACGCTGTTTTCTTTGGGTGTCACGCTCTTTGCGAATAGTATCGAGTTTTTTCTGAAGCCGACCGATGCGTTCGCGAGCCCGTCGACGATCGATTTCAATCTGCTTTTCACCCGCTCCGCGCATCGCAATATGACCACCAGATTGTTTTTCAAAGTGAGTCCATGCGCCGACCATTCGGGGTAGCAAGTACTCGAGGCGTGCGATTTCAACCTGCGTTTTAGCTTCTTTACTCTTGGCATGTTTAGCAAAAATATCCAGAATAATCGCGGAGCGGTCTAGCACCTGACAGGCGGTCAGTTTCTCAAGATTTTTAATCTGCGCACCTGACAACGGGTGATCAACGACCACCCATGTTGCACCGTTCTCACGAGCGAGAGCGCAAAGCTCTTGAATTTTACCCAGACCAATCAGATACCCTGGCGAAAGTTTCTGGCGTTTTTGAACAAGGCGACTGCAGCACAAGACGCCCAAGGTATTCAGGAGTCTCGCAAGCTCATCGAGGTCTGCGCTCACCTGCTCGAGCTCGTCCCCTTGCTTTTGAATGCCTACTACAATTGCCACAGGACCAGGTGCCTTTGTCCCCAACCGTAAGGGACTTGATGTCTCTGCGTAACTCGTAAAGATCCCTCCCTAAAAAATTAATGCAAGCGCGCAGTTAATGGTGCCGACTGCATCGCCTCACCTTCATACTCTGAGATGCGCCTAATCGCTTCGTCGACGTCAAACTGCGTAAAATACTTCTGAGCGACATTTATAAAAATCTTGTAATGCCCTCGCTCCCGTCTGGCAAGCTCGGTGTAGAAAGTGCGCAATTCCTGATCTTCAAGATGCTGGGCCAGGAGAGCAAAGCGCTCCCACCCTCTCGCTTCAATCAGTCCCGATACGATGAGGCGGTCTAGAAACCGTTCTTCCCGTCCATGACGCAATTTCTGAAGCATGGCATTGACATAAGCNNTCTCTGCCTGATGCACTATGCCACGTTTTTGCAAAATGCGATAAACTTGTGCAAAATGTTCTAATTCTTCCCTAGCCAAACTGACCATGGGCTCGATAAGAAACTTGCGATCGGAATATTTGCTAATGAAGGACATGGCAAGCGCAGCAGCTTTGCGCTCACATGAGGCATGATCCAACAAAAATAGGTCGAAATTACTGAGAATATGTGAGACCCACGCCAAAGGCGTCGTCCCCTGCAGGGGCAAGTGAATTTCTATCATGACATCCGTTACTATAGTTCCAACACCTTCTTCTTCCCCCCTCTTATCGCAAAGTTGGTCGCGATGGGGAACGNNTCTCTCTAAGTGCCGCCTCTGTCAGAAAATGGCCGAATTTAGACGGTTGTGTGTGCTTTTTAATGATTTCCTCGAGTGCCACACGAGCCACACTCAAAAAGGGCGAATTCATCATGGAGGGACCTCTATACGGTTTACGCCTTAGATCATTCTCCCACCTCCTGAAGCCAGGTCAAGATCCTAACCCAGGCTATTTAAAGTATTGAGCAGCAAGTCCGACAAAATGACGGGAGTTTCCTCTAGCATGTTTTGTAAACGACTCGTCAAATGGACCTTGAACCTCGGCGTTCTTCTCGTCCTTTATATATACCTCCACGGCCATCTGATCGGCTAGTCCGAGAGCCGTGAGTAGAGGTCTAATTTATTGAAAATATTGAATTATTCATAAAAACTGACTTGCCAAGCTCTGCAAGCTAGAATAGGTCTCAAAGTTTTCCAAAAAATACCGATGAAACTCAGGAATCTTGAATTTTCAGGACAAAAAGATGCTGAGCTTCCCGCATATTCTTGCAATAGTACTGGCTCTCGGCGCCTTGGCTTGCAAAAAACCAGGCCATCCAGCAGGAGCTACGGTACCCATCCCAGGTCAGCTCAATCTTTCTGAAACCAATATGCCGCTCAATGCTCCCCAAGCCGGCGGCGCCTCTGGCTCGCCTGCGACGCAAGCCAACGGCTCTCCCATTCCAACAGCCCAAGCCGGAGAGCTGGCGCTCACCAACCCCAATTCACCCAGTGGGCCTGTCGATGCCTTGACTTTACAACTGACCAGCCTGACTGCGGAAGATCATACAGAAAATCAGCCGCTAGCCACAACAGGTACAGACACCAGCATTGGCGAGCAGATCCGCGAACTTCTCATCCGCATCGCTTTGGTTCCGAATGCCGAATATTACAGATACTACATTTGCAGTGTGTCAGACCCTGCCAACTGCAATCCCTCACCGAGTGCACCCCTAGGCTTCACTCAGGATACACATATAGTCCAAAATTTGCCGCTGGGCCCTCTACGCATCGTTGTCACGGCCTGTGTCAAAGCTAAAAACGCTTTGAACCCAAATAGCAACTGTGGCCCCGAACTGGTCACCGTCTTCAATCAGCCTACATCTCCAAAACCTTAGCGCATCAAAACTCTGCCCGGCTGTATCACCTGGAANNACCTCGAGCGAAGCGCAGCGTAGCCGAGAGGTCGCCTCTTAGCACCTCTGTCGCTGTTTAAGAAAATTTTTAGAGGAGGGAGTCTATCAATGCTTAGCTGACAAAGCCTGATAAAGAAGCGGGTCACCAATGCTGAGGAGCGGGACCTTCCGTCCGCGATGCAAAAAAGCCAAGATGAATGCACCCAAGAAACCGAGCGTGAGACCAAATTCAATCCATGGAAAACACCAGGCTGCGGGGTCCGTCACTTCAGGCAGCACGACCAGCATCATATTCAACAATTGGGCGACAAGCACCAGGCAGCAGACTGGAATCGCAACAAAGGCGCTCCACTTCGAAGCTTTGGGCACCATCAAAATAAAGGGCACCAGGAAACTGATAAACGGTGCCATAAGAATGTAAAAGAGCCAAGGCTTCTGCAATCGCGTTATAAAATAGGACGTTTCCTCCGGAATGTTCGTATACCAGTATGTCAAAACGTGAGCGTAGGTGAGATATGCGTAGAACGCGGTGAAACCAAACATCAGTTTGCCAATATCATGGAATTGTTGACGACTGATAAAATGCCCGACCGGTTTCTTTTTCAAGAAAAAGAGAATCAACAAAATAGTGGCAAACAGGGTTTGCATCATGATGGCAAATTGCCAGCCTGCCCAAAGTGTGGAAACCCAGTGCGGTGCCAAAGACATGAGAAGGTCAAAAGCCAGGATCGAATAAAAAATGGCGTAAAGAATGAGGGCCGAGGCCGACCAATAGCGCAAGGTCTGACGGGTCGCTTCACCGATGCGGGCAGCTTCTTCGAATTTACCGGCCATTACAGCTTTGTCTGCACCTAAGGTTAAATTCACATGCCATCGCGCTAAGGCTAAAATCACGCCCAGTGCCACAGTGTCGCGGATGAGCATGAAATTCGTCTGCAGCCAGAAATTTTTACCGAAAAAATGCTCGACTATAGAAGGATCCGCAATCCATTTATAAACATGTCCGGCTTCCAGAATATTCAACTTCACACACAGGAAGAAAACGATAAAGAGGCCTGTGACAATTGGCAAAAAGGCCGACAGCGATTCATGAATGCGCTTGATGGGGCGTCCCCAGGTCGCTCCGATAATATCCTGCATATTGCCAAAGGCTACACCACCGAGAGCAATGGAAAAAAAGAACATCGCGTTAAAGAGAAAGCTTCCCCACGTCCGTAAATTATCTCCTAGCACCATCCCCGCTATGAAGGTGCCCACCGCGAGGACAATGAGGAAGATCAAGCCCCCGCGCACGGTCGCATTATGCTGGAAGAAAAGCTGCTCACGCTGCTGATAGAGTTCTTTTGCATTCATTATCGTACCTCTTGTTTCTGCGGCACTGGCTCAGACCTTGGGGCAGCTGCATTCAAAGCGTCGGGCACAGCTTTGCTTTCATCCTTCGTAGGTTCGGCCTGCTGTCCCTGTTCGGCCGGTGGCGCTGGTGGCGGCTCACCGTTTTGCAGGTGTCGCACATAGGACGTGATTTTCCATCGCTCATTAGCAGAAATCGCATGACCATACGAAGGCATCAAAGCCGATCCGAAAGTTATGCGATGAAAGAAAAAGCCGTCTTGCTTTTTCTTATAAAGGTCTTGGGTAAGATCCGGTGGACGCGCAAATTTGTCCACAATCGAGCCATCACCTTTGCCAGCAGCACCGTGACAAACGGTACAGAAAGTCTCAAAAAGATGCTTGCCCTCAGCCAGATGTTTCTCTTCCCCTGGCTGTCCGCGAAACGGATTTTGCAGAACTTTTTCGGACTCCTCTGGTGTATCGGGATAAAGGATAGCCGTTCGGGCGATCGATCCTTCCGGCGGATTGATATAATTGCCTTGTGTTTTAAATGCAGGAGAATCCGCCATATCTGGAAAATACTGTAGCTTGGTTTCATTGGGATTGTCGGTACAGGCCGCGAGAAATCCTATGACCCCTCCTGCTACGATGACGCTTTTGATTCCCATCAAGATCCTCAATACTTTTTGAAATTCAGCTAAAGAACCCAAGCGCCTTAGACATCCCGCAAAGGTCCTTAGATTTAGACTATCTTTCGTTCGCGGTGGAGCGGAGTTCACCCCACACGCTTTTAGGACGAAAGATAGACTTCCTCCGCTCCCCATTGGCGTAACATGCGTGCTTGCTCACTATCGACCTTTACCCCCGGCACAAAAATAGCAAAACGGTCATCCGTCAGACGCCTATCTCGTACTTTGGAATTAGGGTTCNNTGATCGTGGCAATCGCACCAAAAAGAACCATCAGTTCAAAAACAAAAATTACATAAGCTGGCGACGAAGGAATACCGGCAGTTTTCCCACCCACCACGATCGGCCAATCCCAATCCATACCCAGTGGCATCAAAATACCCGTCGCAATCCCAGTCAAGGCGCCGGCTAAGGTGAACCAACGGACCTCACTCGGACCAAAGCTCTTCTCAGCTTGCTCAAGAAGTTCATGATAGGAGGTGGGCGAAAAAACTTCGTGACCACTGAACTCTCGCTTACCTTCGATCTTGTCCACCACAGCCGTGACCTGATCGAGATACTGAAATATTGCCAGAATACCTTCTGGAGCTTTTGGACTAGACATGCACTTCTCCTTCTTTGAGTGCACTGGCTTTCTTGCTCAGCGGCTTAGGCATGATCAGTTTCAACTCCGAAATCGAAACCAGCGGGAAGAATCGGCAGAAGATCAACATCCAGGTGAAAAACCACCCGAAACTCCCAACCGTCACCATGATCTCCCAAATCGTGGGTTCGTAATGCGCCCACGAGCCCGGTA
Organism: Deltaproteobacteria bacterium; assembly: GCA_003136475.1. Classification (GTDB taxonomy): domain Bacteria; phylum Bdellovibrionota_B; class Oligoflexia; order Oligoflexales; family Bog-1112; genus BOG-1112. The sequence goes on along the minus strand of PLEQ01000401.1, from coordinate 6,027 downwards.
CAAAATCTTCGACAAGACTGGAAACAATGATGTTATAGCGTTCGAACCACATCCCGACGTTCACCAAAACTGCGATGACAAAGGCAATCGGGATACTATTGCGAACTCTTTTCGACCAATAGGCCAGCGGGAAGATACAATTGCAAGAGACCATGGTCCAGAAATAGAACGCATAAGGCCCCGTGGCACGTTTCTTAAAAATTGCCCATTCATACTCATTGCCACTGATCCAGGCGACGAAAAACTCAACGCCATAGGCGTAGAAAACTATAGTGGACGTCAGCAAAGTCAACTTGATGAGAGCTTCCAAATGTTCCTTGCGAATAAACTCTTCCAACTGAAACATCTTCCGCAAGGGAACAACCAAGGTGTAGACCATCGCGCAACCGGACAGAATCGCTCCAGCGACAAAATAGGGTGGAAAAATTGTAGTATGCCACCCGGGCTGCATCGACATTGCAAAATCCCAAGAAACGATCGAGTGCACCGAAAGCACGAGTGGTGTAGCCAAAGCTGCGAGAAAGCCGTAACCCGTTTCGTAGTGATGCCATTGCCGGGTTGTCCCGGTCCAACCAAAGGACATCAGTCCATAAACGAGACGGCGAAAACCTTTCACCCGATCGCGGATCGACGCCAGATCCGGAACAAGTCCTATGTACCAAAATAACAAAGATACCGTTAGATAGGTGGAAATCGCAAAAACGTCCCATATCAAAGGTGAACGGAAATTGACCCACAGGTTGTTGGTATTGGGTAAGGGCAACATCCAATAGAATCCCACCCAAAACCGCCCCATATGAATCATCGGGAATAGACCTGCCGTGATGACGGCAAAAATCGTCATTGCTTCCGCACTACGGTTGATGCTATTGCGCCACTTTGCGCGAAATAGAAAAAGAATAGCGGAAATCAGGGTACCTGCGTGACCAATACCCACCCAAAATACGAAATTGGTGATATCAACCGCCCAGTACACAGGACTGTTCAGACCCCAAATCCCCACCCCCTTGTTGATCAGCATGTTCCATGAATAAAGGCCGATGCCTGTGCAAATCAACGCGAGGGTCAGAGCTATATAATAGGAACGAGCAGGCTTATCGATTCCGATCAGGATCCCATCATTGACCTCTGAAACCGACCGGTTCCAAACGACTTCATCACTCATTTCTATACGCCCCATTTCCTATAAATCTTCGAACTCAATTTCACGTCTCAACCTCGCAGCTCTCAGCCCTCATGCCCATGTGCGCTATGCTGCTCACTCTTTTTGCCATCCAAGACAACTTCAGCCAGATAACTCACATTCGGCAGAGTTTTTAAACCAAAGTGATCATGCTCCGGATCTCCACCTAGCATCAGGTAGGCGCGACCCTCTTGGCGCAGTCTGTAGACCTCACTTGCAGCATCTTTAAGATTACCGGAAATGATCGCATTGCTCGGACAGGTCTGAGCGCAGGCCGTTACAAACTCGCCATCTTGCACGGTCCGATTCTGTTCTTTGGCACGGTGCTTGACATCGCGGGTCCGCTGCACACACAAGGAGCATTTTTCCATCACCCCGCGTGTTCGTACCGTGACATCGGGATTGGTCGGACGAGGATTACGATCCTGTTGACGCTCACCCATTTCCCCCCACTTGTGCGTCCACCAATTGAAGCGGCGCACTTTGTAAGGGCAGGCGTTCGCACAGTAGCGCGTTCCCACACAGCGATTATAGGTCATTGCATTCAAACCCTCGGGATCATGCGATGTTGCAAAGACTGGGCAAACACCTTCGCAAGGTGCCTGATTACAGTGCTGACACATCACGGGCTGTATGCTCAACTGCGGATTGTCTAAATCCCCCTGGAAATAACGATCGAGACGGATCCAGTGCATCTCGCGATGGATCAAGATTTGCTCACGTCCCGTCTGCGGCACATTGTTCTCAACCGCACAGGCCGCCATGCAGGCACCACAACCATTACAGCGATCGAGATCAATAGACATACCCCAACGGTGCGGTGCCTCTTCTAATTTCGGAAAGAGATCGGGCACATCATCCAAACTTCTTTGCAGTCNNCCCATCCAGATCCAAACTCTTCTGCATAGCAGCAAGGCGATAGAAGCGCTTCGTATCCGCAACTTCAACCTTGATCCCGCTGGTCACAGGTTGGCCTGAGAAAGGATCTGTCGCCCGACTAAACAGCTTGAGAGGGTTCACACCGTTTTTATAACTGATCGTGCTGCGCGAATCCTCATGGCCATTCCCACGCGGAATCACGAGCGATTGAGGATGCAAGCCCGGTAAGGGATAGGCTGCGACTTCGATAGTTCCGCCCGGCCCCGTAATTTTCAGCAGACTATTGCGTCGTAAACCCATTGCCTTCATCGTATTGGGATTCATCGCAACCCAAGTATCCCAGGCTATAGACGTCAGCGTGTCACCGATTTCCTGCAAGACCGGCAGATGCGCGCCTCTGCCATCGAGCAGACGATGATCCAAAGTCGACGATAATACCAAACCCGTCGGAGCAGGTTTCATTTGCTCAAACGCCGAGGCCACTTCTTTCAAAAAGACCGGTGCCCGCGTCTCCAACTTACCGATAAAACCACGACGAATAACTGCCTNNCCTTGTAGACCGCTTCCCACTGCTTTTTCAAATAGGCTCGGTAATCTTTGTAAGGCAAATTTTTGCCGACACTCGCTAAAATCCACAGCAGGGTGTCTTCCGCCTGCCAGGTGCCCTTGATCGGACGCACAGTCGGCTGACGCATCGACCAGAAACCAGCAATCGAACACTCATCGCCCCAGGATTCTAAACTATGATGCGAAGGTACAATAAAATGCGCGTAACGATCGGTCTCCGTTGGGAAGTACTGCATCGAAACCACGGTTGGAATTTTAGCTAGAATTTCGCCAAGCTGCCAACTTTCAGGCATCGAAAAGGCCGGATCTGCATCAATTATAAACAGCACATCCAAACCGGGCGCATCTTTTAGAAAACGCTCCATATCACCATTGCGAACCGGTGACTTCGCCCAACCCTCATGAAAATAAAGTGTGTTGCCATAAGCACCGCTCAGAATATTGCCCATGATGGTAGCGAGCTGCAATAGGGTTCCATTCTCATCGAAGCTGGCCCCACTCCCGCTGATGATCACGGAGGGTTCTTCCAAAAGATCCCGCGCAATACTGTCAAAAAGCTCTCGCCCGAGGCCCAGCTCGGCATAGGCTTTGGCTAAGAACTCTTCTTTGCTTTTTAGAACTTTAGCAATCTCAGCACGTTCCTGCGCACTGCCCTTCGATACGGAATTTTCATAAAGCGCTTTCACGATCAGCAGCGCAACACTGGTCTCATAACCGGCGGGGATAACATGCCGTTTATCTGCCGTGCCACCCGTCAGCGTCATGTGACTTTCAAAAGCGATGAACTTAGACCGACGCCCGGATCGCACCGAACGTCCCTCGGAAAAGCCCTTGGCATAAAAAATGGGCGACAGACCGGTAAGCTGAAAATCAGAACCGATGCCAACGATCACGCGTGCCTTGGAAAATTCAATACGCGGTAGATCTGCGAAACCAAACGCAAGGCGATGCGCTTCGGACACGTTGGCGAAAAGGGAGTTGCTTTCCCAGCTGTAAAGCGAGTCCTTAGTAGCCCCAAGACGCGTCAGCACATCTTCAAAAAACGTATGCCGACTCCCGGTCGCCCCGCGCGTAAAAATGCCGACCTTTTTAGCAGCCCGCACCTTCTCAGCAATTGCAGGAATCATCGCGTCCCATGTTGTATTTTGCCAAGTTCCGCCCGCTCCACGCGCTTGCGGTTCTTCGAAACGTTCCGGATGATACAGAGCCTGCATCTCCGCCTGACCAAAGGCACAGAGCCCACCCTGATTGACGGGATGTTCGCTGTTGCCCTCGATTTTCACCGGCCGCCCCTCACGGGTCTTCACCATCGTCCCACACCCCGAGGGACAGCCCCCACACGTCGTGGCATAGTGAACAGCAACCCCAGGTACTTCGTCGATCGGCTGATGAACGTAGGGTACAGCCTTCTCAACCGGCCGTCGCACGCACGCTGCCGCTCCTGCCACAGCTGTAAGGCTGAAGAGGCGCATAAAATCTCGCCGATGAACGGAAAGGCTGCTTGCTGAGCTCCCGCCACCTTCGGATTCCTCGGCTGGTTCAAGTTCTCCTAATTCCGGAATCCGTTCCTCAGCTGAAATATAGAGGGAAGGGGCTGCCGGTGCCGAAGCGTCTCCAGTTTCAAATGTATCGGATCCCATAGTCATATTACAACCATCTCAATTTTATAAGACAAAAAATGATCAACCTCTAAAAATGACAGGTGTTGCAAGTTACGGGCGCATTCTTCACTGCGGCGTGACCGTCTTGAGCTGGTATTTTTACTTTCGTATGACACTCTATGCACCACCCCATCTGCAAAGGCGCATATTGCTCCGCCGTGCCCATGCCCTGGACCTGCCCGTGACAGGTCTGGCACTGTAGGAGAGGCTTGCCTCCTGCATCCTTTGCGAGTACATGCACTTTATGGCTAAAACGCACGTAGTCCGGTAAGTCATGGACTTTGGTCCACTGGATAGGTTCATTCTTGTCGAAGGCTGCTTTGAGCTTTTTGATAGATTCCGCTTGGGTGTTGACCAACTTGTGGCAGCCCATGCAGGTGTTAAGGGGCGGAATCCCGGCAACGGTGGATCGTCGCGCAGCAGAGTGACAATATTCGCAAGGTATCTTACGATCGCTCGCATGCAAGCGATGACTAAACGGAAGTGGCTGGTCCGGATGGTATCCTTTTATAATCAGAGACTGTGTAGAGTTGTCCACAGTGTCACCTGGTGTATACATCCACCAGGAATAGGCTGCAGGGGATGAAAAAGCGAGCCAGATGAATACAACAAAGGTGCGCATGGAACACAAGTGCAGGCCTCCTCACAAAGAAATCTCNNACACAATACGAATTCGTCGGCCAATGATTTTACGGATCCACCGACAAGATTCGATACGTTCGCACGGACAACAGAATGAACAAAATATTTAATATCCAATCGCTCTTCAAACCTTCGGGTGACCAACCGCAGGCAATTCAAAATATCGTTACAGCTTTACGTCGTGGTGACAAGCACCATGTTTTGCTCGGTGTCACCGGATCCGGCAAAACCTTTACTATGGCCCATGTCATTGCTGAAATGAATCGGTCTACTCTTATTATTGCCCCCAATAAAACCCTCGCGGCGCAATTATATCTGGAACTCAAAAGCCTCTTTCCGGAAAACGCTGTCGGTTTTTTCATCAGTTTTTATGACTTCTACCAACCCGAAGCTTACGTGCCCTCCACCGACACCTACATAGCCAAAGACAGTGCGATCAATGATGATATCGATAAGATGCGTCACGATGCAACACAACGCCTCTTTGAAGAGAAGGCGGTGATTATTGTGGCGAGTGTCAGCTGCATTTACGGCCTCGGTGCTCCCGATGCCTACTCCCAACGCGTGGTGCGAGTGGAAACCGGCCAAGAGATAAGCCGAGATGCGGTTTTGCGCGCACTCATCGCCATTCAGTACGAACGCAATGATCAAAGTTTGCAACGTGGGCATTTCCGGGTAAGGGGTGAGACGGTCGATGTCTTACCATCCAATAAAAGTGAACTCGCACTACGCATTCAGTTCGATGGCGCAAAAATTGAAAAACTCACCCTCATCGACGCTCTCACGGGTGCCCCCAAAGACGCGATTGCAAAATTAGCCATCTATCCTAACAGTCACTACGTAACCGACCAAAAAAACATGAAAGATGTTGTAACTGCCATCCTCACCGACCTCGGAACACGCCTACGCGACCTTAAGGAAAAAAATAAACTTGTCGAACATCAGCGTCTCGAGCAACGCACGATGCATGACGTTGAGACACTTGAACAACTTGGCTTTTGTCCAGGTATCGAGAACTATTCTCGTTATCTAAGCGGTAAAAAAGAAGGGGAGGCACCACCCTGTCTCCTCGACTATTTCCCACCCGACTTCCTG
>PLEQ01000258.1 GCA_003136475.1 Deltaproteobacteria bacterium | reverse complement strand
TCAATTCTTGGACAACTCTAATAACATTGAAAATGGCCACTAAATTAATTATACCCAACGGAGTCTTAATTCGGTTCCATATTAGGTACCATTCGTCCCAAAAAGGATTTAAAAATGATTCAGGAATATTTTACCTTAGCATTGAATCTCATGCTATTAGGTTCAAACCAAACGACGAGTAATCTATATCTTCAGAAATTTGCAGTTCCTCAAATTGAACTCTACAACCTACTTGCAAATACCGTCCCCCAGGTTTCTATGCCAACGACCATTGGTCAAGAGCTCGTTTTGGATGAAATTGAAGGAAAATCTGAAATTTCGATCATCGACATAGGTATGGGTACAGGTCAGCAAGTTTTCAAACTCTTACATAAACTAAACGATCGTGGAATTAAGAGAGTCAACATTGTTGGTATTGAGCCCTTGAAAGACAGTCTTGATCAAGCTGAAAAGAAACTCAAGGAAGCTCAGTTACCTTTTGAATTAAACTTCACTGGTATAAATAGTTTACTTGAAAATATGAAAGATGAAGATCTAGAGAAGATTTCTCAGATCGCTCCAAACCCGGTTGTTTGGGCTTCTTTTGCTTTTCATCACGTGTATTCAGATCGAACTAAAGAACTCACAAGAATCAAGAACATATTGAAACCGTCACTTATTGTTCTTCTAGAACCCAATGTTGATCACTTTACTGCAGACTTTGGCCAGCGTTTTTTCAATTGCCTAAACCATTTTAAAATGACTTTTGATAGTATTGATCTATTAGGGCTAAACGATGACCAAACGTCCTCTTTAAAACAATTTTTTGGAAGAGAGATTTTCGACATTATTTCAACAGATGAATCAAAAAGAACGGAAAAGCACGAGCCTGCTACCAGCTGGGTGAAAAGGCTTGAAGATGCCGGCTTTTCGATAATTTCTCCAAACAGGCAGTATTATAACGATATTATTCAGATAGTGAATACCCCCACATACGTCAGCCTTGAATTCAGAGATTTTCCATTAACAAGCGTTATTGCTGCTAAAAGTGATAACCAATGTATTATTGACGAGTAAGGTTCTGAAGTTCCAACAGAGAAATTTGTGGGTGGGATTATCCCTGCTCTAGGCCCTGAGGCAACTCTTGAGCTATAGAGTTTTTGTCAGGCAGTTCTTCTTCGGTAGAAAAAAATCAAAAGAGATGCGAACGAGCCTAGCAATATCACCAGTGAGACCTGGATTGTAGATGAGTCACTGAAAAAACTTGCGGAATAGCTGCCAAGAGCTGTCCCGCTCACGAACAGGAGACTCCTTACTGAAGAGGCAAGTCCCTTTTGTTCCTTAACGGCTTGCAGGCTGATGGTTGTGGAGGGAATAAGAAAATCAAAGGANNATAGAGCACCTCCTGAAAAGTGCCGGTTATAAAACAGCGCTCTTGAGCACCGCAGAAAACCACATAGACGGCTCTATTTTTAAGACCACGCTGACAACACAGCACCCCGATTATATCCACGTGTTCCTTAACCTGTGTGTCCAGGCGGGGGTATCGGGGGTGGTTATGGAAGTGGCTGCTCAAGCAGTTCCGCTCTTTCGCGTTGAAGGCATTTCTTTTGATATGCTCGTTTTTACAAACTTTAGCTCTACGCATGGTGAGTTTTTTGCCCACGATGATGATTACTTTGCGGCCAAAGCATCGCTGCTTACGGCACTTAAGCCTGGTGGCCTGCTCGTTTTAAATGGGGACGATCAGCGCGTTGCCGCTTTAAGCGGCCGCTTGAGTAATCCTTCTTGCAAAGCAGTTTGCTTTACACTTAAAGGCGTACCGGAAGCTGCTGTACACGCTCGCTTGATCACCCTGCAGCGCTCAGGAAGCACGTATGAGATAGCTGCTCGCCTCGAAACCGCCAGCATAAAAGTTACTAGCCCCCTTCTGGGAGCCTACAATCTCTACAACATAGCAGCTGCAACTACCGTAGCGCTCGCGCTCAGGATACCATTAGCTACGCTTCAAGGACCGCTCTGGCAGGCTCCGCAAGTGCCCGGCCGGCTCGCCCGGTATGATTTACCCAGCGGCGCGCTTGCTATCGTCGACTACGCGCATAACCCTTCTTCTTATGAAGCGCTTTTAAGCACTTTGCGACCGCTGACGGATCGCCTTATTGTCGTGTTTGGTGCGGATGGTGAACGGGACCCGGCACGCCTTCCTCTCATTGGCGCAATTGCGAACACGTACGCAGATCTGCTTGTTTTAACCTCTGACAATCCCCGCCGTGAAGATCCTGCCCATATTATTGCTCAGATACAAACAGGCATTCCAGAGGCAGATCGCTTCAAGATTGTTTGCGAGCTTGATAGAACTACTGCAATTTTTCATGCCTATAAACTTGCTTCCCCTACAGCGATTATTGCCGTGCTCGGCAAGGGCAACTCTGAATATCNNCACCAAGCATTTGTTTAGCGATGCTGGAGTAATTCGCCAGGTCCAGACCGCGCATTCTGCGCCAATTTAACCGGCCTGCGCGGCCAGCGCGGGCCTATGCGGCCGGCACCAAAGGCAGCGCCTTTGGAATCCGTTGCCTTGCCTTGCGGGGGACGCGTCCCCTTTGTACTATGTAGATATAATCCTTTGGATTATATCTACATAAAAACGCCACAAAAAACGGCACAAAAAATAATCGGGGGTTCAGGGGGACGCGTTCCCCTGATATTTATTTCTTCTGCTATTTCTTCTGCGCGAGCTCCCAGTCGCGCAAACCCTTGCGAATGCTGGGCAGAAGATAGATGAGAGCAACAAGATTTATACCGATAAGCCCGGCGTTGATAATACCGGTGGCATTCCATATGAGATCAACTTTAGAGAGGGAGCCAAAAAGAGCCATCGAACAGTAAAGCAACGTGAAAACAAACGGCCAGCGCCCGCGCGTTAAATAGAGCCAGCACTCGCGACCAATAAAAGCATAGGCCACAAGAACCCCTAACCCAAAACTAATGGTCAGGAAGGCTACAACAATGCTGCCAAACGTGCCAAAAACAGTCTCGTACGCAGCCATTGTCAACTGCGTGCTTACCAGCCCGCTATTCCATACACCCGAAGCTACGAGGACAACAATAAGCAGAAAGCACACAAGCTGACTGCTGATGAAAGATGATGCCATAGACATAATGCTGTTCTCTACCGCATTTTTCCCCCGCGTTGAGCCATAAAGAATACCCGCGGTGCCGAGCCCCGCTTCAGTGGCGTTGAGGGACCGGGACATGGCGTAGCTGATCGCTTGCTGAACTGAAAACCCGACCACACCGCCAGCCACAGCCTCAGGCGTCAGCGCATACATCATAATAAGTTTTAACGTGGCAAAGAGAGACTGGTAATAGTAAGCAAGAACGATGAACGTGGTAATGAAGAAGAGCCCCACCTTAATAGGCACAATCCTCTCAGAAACACGTATGATGCGCGTCGCGCCACCAAACATGATGTAGAGTAAGAGAATAAATAAAACAACTGCCGTTACGAGAGGCGAAATGCCCGTTATGCGCTCAATACCGAGCCTGATAGAATTGCACTGCATAGCATTGCCCGTCACTAAGCTAAGCGCTAGGCAAAAAAGAGCGTATAGGTAAGCAAGAAACACGCCGCCGGGAAGCTTTTTCATGTAAACCATAGGGCCACCACGCGTAGCTCCCGTTGGCGTTACTTCATGGTATTCCATACTCGCATATACCTCTGCGTACCGAATAACCATATAGAGAAAACCGAGAACAAAAACCCAAAAAGCAGCTCCTGGCCCGCCACCAACAACGGCCGTTGACATGCCAGCCGCACTCCCATTACCTATGCTCGCGCTTAATGTGTTCAAAAAAGCTTGTATAGGCGTGATGTAATTTTCCGTCTGTTTTCCATCGAGTGCGCTCTTTGCCGGATAAAAGATATACTTCCACGACTGAATAAAGTACCTAAACTGAACAAAGCCGAGCGCCACCGTTAAAACGAGCCCTACAGCTATAACAAAGCCAACAAGCGGCCAGCCCCATAACCAGGCATCCACCTGCTGTACCACACTATTCAGATCGACAAAGCTCTGACTTCCTAAAGACATAGTACTCCCTTTACTTAACACGCCCACTCTTTGGACAAAAATACAATCTCGAAACATACTGAATACCAGACACGTCTGTGTTTTTAAGTATAGACATTTGCCGGCGAGTAAGAAATTCAAGTGAGACCGCCGAATTATACAGTCCCCTAATGGACAGAATTGGCTCTACCGCTTGATTAAGAGACACCGCCGAGCTTAGTATTATGGGTGCCATGTCGTTGGTCTACTGGAATAGTTCCTCTCTATTCAATAGAAAGTGGACGTATTGCTGCGATCTATACAATGAAATGCTAAAACTAGAAAGAGGTAGCCAGTCTAATGAACTTCGTTACAAAAAACTAAAGAATGCCCTTGCAATGGATCTAATTGTACTTGATATGTGGGCTCATCGATCGTTTAAAGAACTGTTCCGTGACGAACTTGAGATTGCTATTGAAAGTACATCAATATCCGAATTGAAAAAAAATGAAGCAATAATAAAAGCAAATCTTCATAAACTCACTGAAAGTGAAGCGCTAGAAATTTTGCAGAAATATCAACATCACTTGCTGATAGCTACTTCCGAAGAAAAAGTTTAAATCAGGTCACTTCTATATCTTTCTAACAACTGCTCCTGCGGCTCCAGAGGTTCCTCCTGTCGCTGCACCTACACTAACGTCTTTTTTGTTTGCTGCTCAAAGCTCGGGGTTAGGGTCTAATTGTTCAAGTAGCAGTTTTACTTGCTTCACTGCTGCGACTACAACATCGGGTTCATCTTCTTGAATGTTATGCCCGCTTTTTTCTGCTACAACGACTCTGCAACGGGTAGAAAGAGAACACTTACTTCTTTTCATTAAACCTACTCTTTCAAATAAACTTTTATGATCAAATTTGAAAAATGAATCAAAAGAACCTTTATATTTTTCATCAATGACGGCAGAAATTATCTCTCGTCTGGGAGAAAGAAGACTGATCATATCATCAACCCCGTTTTTACCTGCAATTAAAATCAATAAAGGTTTGTTAGCAAACGGGTGAGGATTTTTTTGTTTCAAATCAATCATTTTTTTCAGATCTTCAGATTCAAGAATGGATTGATTTTCCGCATTTTCAGATGCAGCTTTAAGGGCGTCAATCAAAGGATTCGATATGTTTTTTATAACAGTAATCTCCTTTTTGTGAGCGTTATTTAGTAGGTGATTAATTTCTTCATTGCTTATGTCGTTAAATCTTAATTTGTTAAGTTCAACGTATGCATCAATTTTTGTCCTTGCAATAAGGACAGCATAAAAAGCTTCGTCTGGAAGACCAAGATCTTCTGGAAGTTCTTCAGGAGTAGCATCTACTAAAACCATGCCAGAGACTTCCTTTGGGTATTTTTCTAAGTAATTGCGAATATAAATTCCACCAAATGAATGGCCAATAAGAATAAAAGGTGATGGACTATGAATTTTAATTTCTTTACTATTCAACAATAAATGCAAATCTTCAGCAATATTTTCAGCATTTTGATGCTGACCGCTGCTTTGACCAAGGCCTGCACGACTGTAACTAAAAACACGACTGAACAATGCAATTTTGGGTTGGACTTCCTTCCATGTGCTTAAATCGCCTCCGCTTCCAGCTTCGAGAATTACTGTCGGACTGCCATTCCCCATACACAAAATATGCAACTCATGATCTACTGTTTTAATTTTTCCATCAAAGTCTGAAATTCTGGCCTCTTTGGAGGGCTCTTTTTGTTCAGGAGATTCACCCATTTTTTGAATTTTATTCTCGTGGTCCTGATCAGAATCAGACTTTGAATGGTTTCCACTCTTGGTTACACAATTGAGAGTTAGAATTGTTGAGAATAGTACCAACAGTTTTGCAACCATGAAAAAACCTCATTTGAAATCAGAAAACGGGGTGTCGATGAGTTACATTATATCATTTGTTAGGTGTTAATTTCTCACCCACAATTTCTGTTTCTTGAGGTATCCCGGCTTGAGCAACCAACATGTCAGACCTTCCTAGCGACGGCTCCCGCAGCTCCGCCGAAACCGCCAGTTGCTGCACCTACACCCACGTCCTTGATAGTTGTCACAGCCGAGTTTAAGTAATTTAAAGAATCCCGCCGTAGTAGACCGTGGGAATAAGAAAATCAAAGGAT
>PLEQ01000486.1 GCA_003136475.1 Deltaproteobacteria bacterium | reverse complement strand
CTCCCATTCTTATCTGACTCTTGCCGAACTCTATAATGGGAAAACAAAAATTCGCGCTCAATCTGGACTTGCTGATGAATTTATAAAGGCGGCAAATCGAGCGCAACTTTATCTGCCCTATATGGAAAAAACTTTTCAAAATTTTGGCATCCCCCCAGTCATGACACGCTTGCCGTTTGTCGAATCTATGTTTGATCTGAGCGCCCGTTCTAAACAAGGCGCGGTGGGAATTTGGCAATTCATGCAAGTCACGGCCAAGAAATTTCTTCGCGTCGCCCATCTCGTGGATGAACGACGTTCCCCATCGAAGGCAACTCGCGCAGCTGCTAAGTATTTAAAAAATAGTTTTGAGCAATTGGGATCCTGGCCCGTAACCGTCACGAGTTACAACTATGGCGTGAATGGCATGCTCAACGCCATCAATACCTTGAAGACACGCAATATCGACATCATCATCGGCAATTACAAATCTCCAGCCTTCCAATACGCGAGCAAGAATTTTTACGCNNTAGCTGCTGTGTTGGTCTACAACCGCCTCCTCGAACGTGGTCAGATATCCGAACCGGAGCGCAATGCCGAGATCAAATCTTTTGTGCTCAACCGACGCCTCTCCTTAGGTGAGCTTGTATCCGCATCCGGAGTTAAGGAAGATATCTTAAAACGCTATAACCCTTGCCTGAAAGACATTGCCTTTACCCACTTTCGTCGCGAAAAACTTCCCGTTCCGTATGAAATCTTTCTCCCTAGCCAATTAGCTAAATTTGCCGAAACGCAAATCAACCGCAGGTATGCTCTAGCCACCCAGACCGACCACGCTCCCTAGCCTAGCTTTTGGGTCGCTCAAACATACATCACCAAATCACGATGCTCGCGCATCTTTGCCCTGCAACTCTTTTTCAATTTTAGCGAGCTTTCGATCTCGGTCTTCCAGGAGGATGCGAGGGATATACTGTTCGGTTACGATTTTGTGGAGCAAGCTCTGTATCATAGTTTGGTAGGGCAAACCTTCCTTGACAGCCATGCTCTTCAATTTGATCAGCGTGTCACTGGATAGATGAATAGTGATCCGTGTAGATTCTGCCTCCAACCTTCTGCTATAGTTTTCGGGAAAATTAATTTGGGGTGATACCATTGCCTTTCAAGCTTTTCGTTTTTTTTTGTAGAAGCCAAAAACTTTCATAACCTCCAATCTATTAGCGCTGAAATCCGCCAGTAATTTGTCGACCGTTACTACCAAATCTTCAAAACTTGGAAAGTACTTCAAGTGCACTCCCTTCTTTTTGATCTTTCGCCAGAGAATTTCGATGGGGTTATAGTCGGGAGAGTAAGCTGGCATTTGAAATACGGTCATGCGCTCCTTTTTTTCATAGAAAAACACTTGCATGTCTTCCGAAGTGTGATATCGAGCCCCATCCTGAATGATGATCAGGTGTTTCCTCGTTTTGACAGCTTCCTATACAGCAAGTGGAGCAGCATCCTTGGCAACTAAAAAAACTTGGGTTCTTACTCGAAAGACCTTGAAAGCTAAACCAACGGAAGACGCTAAAGAACGCTCTTTGCATTTAGCTGACAAATTAATAGAAACTGATTTGAAACCCAAACATGTAAAACGGCCGCCCAAAAACAATAAGTTCAACTACATCGTAGATATTTATACAAAATGGTTCGGAAATTCTCTCTATTTTTGTGCAAAATACAGTACACCTGACNNTTCATATAGAAATTTATCATACTAAAAAACGCGAAAATCTACGCAAATACTATCGGAGAGTAAATGATTCACTATGTAGTCACTAGTTTTGGTATGGGCATTATCTCAGGCATTTTTGTTTTGCTCTTTTTTGCTGCTATCAGAAAAATGAATCTTTATACTGTCGATGGTGTAAGTGCGATCGGCTCTCTACTTACTCAGAAAGATGAAAATGCGAGGATTGTGGGGTCTATTTTTCATATCCTGGGGGCAATATTTTATACTTTTATCTATTTTCTCGTCTTCCGCTTGGTGCCAGTACCCAAAGATGCGGGAAGCTGGATTTATCTCGTATTAGGGCTTGGACTTGGTTTCAATCATGGCATGCTCGCAGCATTGGTGCTTGGCATCATACTCACTCGTTTTCATAGTATGGAAAAATATCGTAAACTTGGCTTTGGGATTGCCATCATTCATTCGATAGCTCATATTTTCTATGGCATCGTTGTTGCTATTCTCTACATTTTTACCATTTAATTCGAAAAATCACTCCTCCAGCCAGTATCAGATTTCAAGCCTTTTTGAGAGCCTGAATATCNNTCTTCATCTGAAGCAAAGCCTTCATTATTTTTTGAGATTTTTCGGAGTTGGCGTCAGCGAACAGATTTTCCATGAGGCTTGGAACAACTTGCCAAGAGACACCGTACTTGTCTTTTAGCCAGCCACAAGATCCTTGGCTACCTCCTTCAGAAAGTTTCTCCCAATAGTAGTCAATCTCCTGCTGTGTTTCGCACGTGATTACGATGGAAATCGCTTCGTTAAATTGAAATAGCGGCCCCCCATTCAGAGCCATATATTTTTGGCCATTCAACTCGAAGCTCACAGTCATAACGCTGCCAGCGGGCCGACCATGAATTTCAAAGCCTTCTTTGGTGTATCGTGCGATTTTCCCAATTTTTCCGTTTTTAAAAATGGCAACATAGAACTTGGCAGCCTCTTCAGCCTGGTTGTCAAACCACAAACATAACGAAAGNNATCGTGTTCTCTCCCTAAATTTATTACAATGAATCCGTATCGTCTCGCAACTCGCGTGAAGATCTAGCGCAGACTCTGAATTTTAAATACTGAAAATTGTTGAGTTTCGTGTTTAAGTTCGAGCACATAATGTTCCGTTAAAAATGTTGGGAAGGACCCGTCAAGTTTATAGTGGATGATCCATCCGAAAGGAATCGAGAGAAGCTGCTCATACTCGTCGGCAGTCAGCATGCTGAAGGAGATACCCTTTCTCTTGAGGTAGTAGAGAAAGGTGATTGGTGAGTGGTCCCCACTCACGAGCACCAAATCGGATTTGGGAATGCCTTGCTGAACCTGATGGCCATAGAGAAGCTCGGTAGGCACCGACCGCTGTTTGGGATCAAACCAGCGACCGTAGATACGTCCGAGACCGTAAATAGGGACCGTGAGCAGAAGTAGCAGCGTCATTTTGCGCCAGCGCGTGTCAAGAGCTAAATCGGCACCTTTAGCCGCAATCATAGCCGTCCACGGCAGCAGAGACATGATGTAATAGTCATGATCTCCAAAACGCATAACAAAAAACATCGCAAACACCAAAAAAGACAAAAGCCACGAGCACCAAAAGCGACTCGAATAGTTGGTGAGCTGCAAGTTCTTAAAACTGACTACCATTGCGATGAAAGCAAAGGGCAAAGCCACATATCCGACCTGCATCTCAAGCCACCATTTTGAAAATGCTGGTACTAGATTCTGCACCTNNGTGTATGAACGGAGCGGAGCCAGGGACTTGCCGCATGCAGGTGCTTGGCGTGTGAAAGCGTCAGGGCATTGATAAGCAAGAGCAGAGTCCCACTCAGGGCAGAGACAGTGAAAACTTTGATTTTCCGTGAACTGCGAAGGAGTGCGTAAAGAAAGAGAAAGCCGAGAACAAGTCCATAAAAAAGAAAGGTTGGTTTGGCAAGTGTCGCAAGAAGAACAAACAGTAGACCTAAGCTGTAGCGCCAACCAAATTCTTCATGCTTTAACGAAGGGATTAAAAAACTCAAACCCACTACAAAAAACGTTAGACCTAAAGGTTCCGGTGTAAGCGTTCCGGCGTAGTAGATCTAAACGGGAGCGAAAGTTCCAAAAAAACTCATCAGTAAACTTCGACGGTACGAATACCCTAAAGCTTTGCCGAGGAAAAATAGACCATAGATAAAAAAGATATTGAATAAAAGCGCTATAATATGGCTATTGGCATTATTAAAGCCCGTCAGTCGATAGCTTTGAGCTGTGAGCCAGTAGGTGATTGGGAACTCATGGTAGATGATCCCGCTATCCGACGGGCTTACTCGAATATCCGAGCGAGGATAGAAGAAACGAAAATCTTCTTCATAATAGTTCACAGCTGCCGCATGGCCCACTATTTGGCGCCAAACATGGCTTGCTTGTGGACCTTGGTTGAGGATAGGAATTTGGAAAAGAACCTGCAAGAGAGCTATCAAGACTAGTGGTCGCAGGCCCGAGCATAATTTTGTTTTGATCGTTGCGATTTCCAAAAATAAATCCTTATAAGTTCGACAATGGCTTTCAAGAAGTCCGAGAAGCCTAGCTTGGATCCTCGGACATCATGCCACTGACAGAGTGGCAATTCCATAATCCCATGAGGAATCCGCATGCCCGCCTCATCAGGAAACGCAAGTTGCATACGTGCTACGATTTCGACATCAAAAATCCATCGGCTAAGAAACGGTATCCTGAAAAGGTTCACAGTCTCCGGGGAAGTTCGAAACATCTTGGCCCCGCATTGCGTATCATAAACAGGGAGCCTGAGCGTCAGGGAAACTGCTGTTGCAAAAGCCCGTCCTAGGTAGTGCCGCATGGCTGAGCGTTTGATATCCAGACCAAGGATTTTAACTCGCGATCCTAGGATCATGCGCAGAGTGGGGGTCTCGACAAAACGCTGTGTAAAGCTTGCAAGTTCTGTAAGCGGAGTGGCTAAGTCAGCATCCCAAAAACCAAAAAACCTGGAAGGAAAGTGTGATTGGAGGAAAAGTACCCCTCTCCGAACCGCCTCCGCTTTACCGGAGTTGCCCTCTAAGGAAAGCACTTTGGCATTGGCCAATTCGTGGCTCAAGTCACGAAGGATAGTTTCAGTGGCATCGTGGCTACCATCGTTTACAAAAAGAATAAGATGATGCGGATGCTCTTGCAAATAGGTTTTGAAGAGACCTTTCGCTAAACGCTTCTCTTCGTTGTAGCAGGGAACAACCAAAGACAATTCATACATAGGGCTTAATTCTCGCACATCACAAGCAAATGAGGTCAGTTTTTGTACCATGGGTTCGTGGTTGAGCCTATAAAACAGCCGGAGGACAAATGTAAAGGATTTATTTTATGCCGTCTTTATCTATTTTCGCTAACGAACTTACACCGCGCATAAACGGATCTTAGAGATTACTATTGAATCCCCCCCTGCACTTGCTTTAATGCATTTTTTGAAGATAGGCCGAATTTGTGGAAGATAGATGCCAGACTTAGACGCTTATAACAGCTTTTTTGCTATCTTACGCCGGCGTGATCAGCATATTGAGCGCGTTAGAATCACAATTGCATTGAGAGGCATCCGTATGAGATTTACATGCATGAGCGTGCTCTTAAGTGTATTCATGGCCCAGCCCCTATTCGCAAAATTTGAGCCTAAAAGTCTTGCGGTCTATACCAAGATCCAATGCAAAAAAAGCCAGGCTTTAGTCCTAACTCATCCAGACGGAGATGCCTTTTCACTCAAGGTTGTTACTAAGTCCAGATTCTACTCTGCGGTCCTTAGAAAGCCAGTCCATGTTGAATTAAAATCAGAATCTAATATTCCTAAAAAAGAAAAGTATGTGTATTTTGATGGCAGGCATCTTACTAGCTCGAGAGAGCATAAAATCACCCTACTCCCTCCGGAAGGTGTTTTGGACTCTCCCATAGGGATGCTTCGAGTCGGAGAACTGGATTCCCAAGAGATGTCGGTCTATTGTAGACAACATCCAGGAGGAGAAGACGATGTCTATATAAAAGTAAATCTTCACGAAGATTTACGTGTCTATCTCGCCAGAAAATTTATAGGGTCTTGCCAGCCGCAGGGTGAGATTTACGAACGTGAGGTTCGACAAACCTTATATTTTACGAATCGCGAAAGAAACGAACAAGGCCTATCCGAGGAGAATGCTCTATCTCTCAAGTTCGTTGACGGAGAGGCTGTTTACGAAGAATTCGCGACTCAAGAAGAATGTCAGCTTACAGAAGAAAACCCGACCGCTTTCGAGGCTCCCAAAGAGATCTTTGAAGTGTTCAAGCGCAAGGTTCACACACTTCAATAGAAGGCTCAAGACCATTGTAGATCCCCAATGCCCGACCGATTTCTGCGACTCCGTACCAAAAGCTAACAAAAGCAGGGCTTGCTATAAATGTGATAAGTGCAGCAGTTTTTAGAGTTTTTGTGGAGGACCTTGTGAGACAGCCTGCTATGGGAACTGCGAAAGGACTTACTATTACAGCCCCAATTTTTAGACCCAGAACATAGGCTTCCAGCAAAGTCGTGGGTTCACCTCCCTCAGTTAGAAGCTCTGTCCAGCTTTTGGGCTCAGGACGTGGAGCTAATTCTTGGTGACAGCAATAGTGAACGGGAACTTTTTTTCCGCCGAATGCTGTTCCGCAAAAAAATACGCTGATGATGATCAAATGCATGTAACGCATAGTCTCTCCTGTTAAGAAGTCATTGAGAAGGACTAGCAAAGCTAAGTTGCTAAGTCAATAGAGCGTGTATTTGAATTCCATAGCTGTTGGCTTGCATAGCATTGAAGCTCGCATTATTCTTCTAAGATGAAAAACCGATTTATGTTGCCCTTCAATCGATGTGTGTTCATCATTTTGATGATCGGCATTTTGATTGCGGCTCATCCCACTAAAAAATTAGCAAAAATTCAAAACGGAATATGGGAAGTCCTCTATGTCTTAGGTATCGATCTAGCTATGACGCCACTTACGGCTGACATGATATTGATGCTGGACAGCGCGACTCATTCGCGAGGGTATACGAGTGATTATGGGCTTATGGCCAAATTCTCTGATGCGAAAGAAGTGCTTATCACCGAACTTGATCAGGACTTGTATTTTTTACGTCTGCCAATTTTGCTGATGCTTGGTTACAAGAAGGAAGGTGATGAAATTACCGGTTTTGTAAATGTCATCTGTCGTAATATCGAATACCTTTCTATGTATACTCAAAAAACAGGTATTAAAGAATGGCGAATTTTTCGGAAAATTCCGGTGCAAAATTCGCCTTGGAATGATGGCGAGGTCTATCGTTGCTTTGTCAAAACATAGATCAGGCAACACTCCGAGCTTGCCTTGCTGATTTTCGAAAATGTCTGGCGGTCTATATTCTTTACTATTACTGCCGCTTGCTACCGCATTTTGCCTACATCTTTTCGGCACAAGGCATGGTGGATAGGAAGGAGCTTGGTCCGGTCTTTGCGCATTCCCTACTTTTTCTGTCGGATTCGGAATGGTGGCTTTATGGTTTGTTTGCAGGCTTACTATTGTTATCAGCGTTATTTTTTTTGGACAAATTGAACAGACTCGGCTTAATGATTCTCTTCCTTTTGAATCTGTCTTTTCAAAATGCCAACCCCTATATCCTGCATAAACCTCAACAAGTCACCAGTTTATTTTTGCTAATATTCGCGTTTTTTTTGCCAACCGGTGAGGATGAACTCGATCCTTTTCTCTTTAAAGGCCTAGTCTTATTTTTGGGAGTCTACTACTTTGTCGTAGGCTTTAAAAAGGCACTCGATCCCCTATGGCTTCGTGGTGACGCCCTTTCCGCTCTCCTGCACTGGAATATGATTGGCATCGATAATGCCATAACCCGCTGGCTTCTCAAATATCCATGGCTAACACGCATGCTCGATTTTTTAACGATTTTTTTTGAACTTAGCTTTTTGGCTGCTCTANNTTATCAGACTCACCTGCTCGGTCGGGACTTTTAGTGAGATTATGTTGGTGTGGTATGCGCTTGTATTGCGACTGGCGCTACGGGAAAGAGGACAGCAGCTATGAAGCCGTAGGGCCATTAGTTTTTGGCTTTTCCTGGGACTTATCGGTGCTTAGCGACATATTGCCTTGGAAGAGAATAATATTTCCACCTTTTATTTGCGCTGTTCCGCTCAGAAGCTCAAGATGCTCCAAAAAACGACGGGGATAGAGTTCTATAAAAAGAGTGCGATTGAGTAATTTTTCGGTGGGGATGGTTTGAAAGTCTGAATCGCTAGCAGTTTTTTTGGTAAATTTGAGGCCATTCTCGTCGGGATTGCATAGTGATGCTTGGAGAGTGAGACGACCATTTGTAGGATCGTAGTTTAGATCAAGCGGAGTGTAGTAGGGCTCTTTGCCATCAGAGAGAATAGAACATTGAGAATTTTGAACTGTCTCCACGTCTAGGTGAAGATCTGGACAAGGTTTGTTTTTTCCGGTCCTCGCTTCAAAGCAGCCATATAAAATTCTAGTCGAGTTTGAATTTTTATTGAGGGAGAGTTCAACGGAGATAGTTTCTTCATTTAGTGTTTTCAATTTCAGTGAAGTTAGACGAAGAGTATGCGCAAGATCTTCTTTCTTGATTATCGTAGCAGCCTTTGAGTCGATTTCCATGAATTTTTTTTCAAGGACACTGATATCATTATTCACGAGATCGAGAGCCAGTTTGGCAGCTTCAAAATTGCCGTCCGCAATTTGCTTTGTTTTCGCCAGCTCTTCGAGCTCTGTCTTCAAGCGAGCACGTTGATCACCGGTCGGATCGCTGACCTTAGCCTCCTGGCCAAAGAGTGCCGAAGCTTTATTTGTATAGTCTCGAAATTCATTCCGGTCGGAAATTTTGAGAAGGGGGACTTTGGACACATCTTTAAGAGCTTGGAAATTAAAAATAAAGTCATTGAGGTTAAATCTTAAGTTCTTGTCTGAGTCCGAGATCCGTTCTACTAACATNNCACGTAAAGGCGCCAGCCCCGGCGTTATATATGGGAATGAATCGTTCATTTGTTGCACCCAATCGAAGCTTAAAATGAGTGCCAATCTTTTTGAGCTTGAAGACAGTCGTGATAGGGTTTTTTTCACTGTCTAACCAAGCTTTCAGCTGATCGAGTGTGTTCAGAAATTCAGCTTTTTTTATAGAATCCGCTGCCTCAATGTCACCTTCCCAAAGTGTGAATGTTCTGAGAATTCCATCTTCCCAGATACACTTGAAAAAATCACGACCATCGCTATTAGACTGGCAGTTTGGTCCTTNNATATTCTTCTGCGCGTAATAATCTTCGCAAAGACTGAGAGCTTTGGGTCGTTCTGTAAAATTGTTGTTACGGAGGAATGGTGCAATCGCAAATCGCAGAAGGCTTATATCACAAAATCGGTGATATTCATTTTCTTTGCCAGGTTTCAAATTGTGTAGGACCCAAGCCTGGCTATCTGCTTCCAACGTTGTGCTTTGCTTGTGATAGAAACTAAGCTCTAGGCTTGCTATATCTAAATGTTTGGCAGTCTCTTCCAGGCTCGCCAGTTCTGAGCTTTTTTCTTTGCTTTGACGCTCAATCTGAGCCAAGGCGGCATCGTGTTGGATTTTTAATACATTCTTTTGGGCGTCGGCTTCCTTCCAGGCCTTGGCTACAGGTTCTTTTTTCTGCTTACTTTCCAAAGAAAGTGTGAGAATTTCTGCCAACTCTGGCGGAGGAGCGCTCTCTTTCCAGAAGATCAGAGAGCCCGCATAGTTCTGCTCTTGACCCTGATTGCCAAGAAAACCAAAAACTTTGGCAGGTTCTTCGAAAGGTGGAGCATAGATCATCGAGCTGGCTTGATCCGCTACGACGGGATCTTTCGGACCACAGCCTACAAAGTTCGACAACACGAGCAGAGTACCAAGACGCGTGAGCCATCGTAATTTATGTTGAGTCATAAAAGTTCCTCGTAAGCTAGAAATATACGCTAAAATCAGCTGTGTAGAGATCTTTGACAACGGTATTCATACTGCTGATGTGTCGTTTGGCTTCGAGTGTCAGAGAAAAAGGTACTGGAAATTCCTTGCGTTTGAAAGCTGGAATACTTTGGTAGCCGATGCGCGCTTCCCAGTAGGTACTGCGTTCGAAGGTGTCTTTTTCTAAAGTTTCTTTAGCTGCTTGATTGTCGGTGTCATAGCGATCGCCTGTTTTGCCAGCATGGGTGAGTCCCAGGCCAGCGACCAGGCCAAACCATGGCTCGTATTGGGTGGAGATACCTGTCTCCCACCGCGATCCGAGTTTCGACCAGGCGCGCTCTTCAGCGACGGTGATGGTTTCCTCCTCGGTTTTAAGACGGACATTTTTGTGGGTCGGGATTTGATAGGTGTATTTAAAATATTGGTTTAGCCACAGGTCCGGTCTTAGAAATTCATCCGCAGCGAAGCCGGTGAAGAGGCCCCAGGAGCCGGTACCGAACGGCACGTTGACAAGAATATTGGGATCTCCGGCATAGCCGGTTGGTGCAACAGCACCTGAGGTGTTGGCTAACTTTATAAAGTCATGATCCAGAAAGAGATATTTTCCAGCAACTGTGATGTCTCCGATGCCAGACCGCTGTACATCTTGTATTTCGGAATAGCCGTTGTCGGTAAGCTTTCTGTTGAGCTCGCGCACAGCATGCGTGAGTTTGTCGGCAACTTCACGCGCCTTAGCGGTTTGATTATTGCTGGGTTCATTAAGGGAATTGACAAATTTTTGCGCGTTTTCGGAAGCGCGAAAGCCCACACGCACATTCATTTTGGCTTGATAGTAGGGGACGCCCAGCGCTAACGTGAAACGGTCCGTGAGGCCGTAGGAGAAAATAGCAGCCGTCACTTGAATATTGCCCTTCATATCGGCCGTAAAGGTGCCTAGGCTGTCATTTTCGGTGAATTTGCCCTGCATGAAGGCTTGCAGAAGCATTTTATTGATGGGATTTTTTTCACCATCGAGAACTTTTTTAAAAGTAAATTCTTTGGCAAGAGGTTCGGCAATCGAGTGGAAGAGACCTACGGAGTCTGTTTTTTGATCGACGGTCGTATGGACACTTTTGATGTTAAAACTACGGACGCCCTTGGGAAGAACTTTGGTATTCTCCATCCCGTACGCGGATCCCATCAGCATGAAGCCAAGAAACAGGGTCTTATGAATCGTCATAGTTCTCTCCCACTCCCTTAAACCGGTTTTCAATAATTTCTAGAGTTCATCATGTTCATCGCTTGTTTCTTTGCCCAGGTTGTCTTCTAGACAGCTGTTCCAGCCAGAGCGNNCCTCTGCAATCTTCGATGTTCTTTTTGATGACTTCCATGAGGTGTTTGTAAAAGAGAGTTTCTGGCTCGCGACCTTTGGGTAATTCACCTGCTTCGATAAGTTCGTTCAGAGTTTGAAGGGTTGATGTCAGCAGCTCGTAGCCTTCTTGGACGCGATCGAACGCATTTGTTTTCATGCCAACAGCGATGAGGCTTTGCCCTTTGTAGTAGTAGTTATCGTAGTAGTCTTTGCCAGTCATTGTCTCCGGAAAAGGGCGGTATATATTCCCCGACGTTTCGAGAGCTATATTGACCAAGCTAAGCGCTTCTTCGGGTTTGTAGAGATGAACGATTTTGGCTCTTAGGTTGGAATAAACACCAGCAAGTACTCGTAATATTCCTCCGCCTTCAAAACCACCAACGTATTTACCATCAACCGTAGACTGTTTCAGTGCTTTCGGAATTTCAGCTTTTATCACAGAAACATATTTTAGGCGTTCCAGTGGTCCGGAGATTTTCCCCAGGAGGCCAAGACAAGCAAGGCGGAAATAGTGTGGTTCATGCCCAGGCAGAGTTTCAATAGCGTCGTCTGTGGAAGCTATACAAGACTTCAGTGCATTCTTGCGTTCGTTCTTAGACACGCCCTCCAGCATTCCTCCTCGGTAAAGATTGAGTCGGTTCATTTGTGTGAATGCGTAGACGGTTTCTGCTTCACTCAGATTTTTTTCATGGGAATAAATAGCTTCGTAGGCTTTAAGTGCCAGCGTCGCTGATTCAAATTTGGCATTGTCATCGGCTCCTTCGGCTCTTTTCGCAAAAAGCGCATCAGCTTTTGAAAAGTCATAAGAAAAACCCAATCCACTGAGACTTAATCCCAATCCTAAAAATGCTAGCTTTAGAAATTTCATGGTGAATCCTTTTTTGAAATAGGAAAAATCATGGGAACACTGGCATAATGCCCTCATNNATTATGGACAAGATTAGTTTTGTAAAACTGAAATGAAGAGATTAAATTTTAATTTAAATGATAATTAGAAATTTCAAATATCTATTGATGATTTAAATCCATTAAAAATCAGGTTGCGCTGTGCAGAAGGGGAAGCGAGAGGATTTCGATGACTTCTTTTTTAAATAGGAACTGACTAAATTGACGCGGTTCTTGCCTTCGAGTTTGCTAAGGTACATTCCGAGGTCAGCACTATGAAGAATCTGCTGCCTATCCAGCCCATGTTTGGGGTAGCTAGCGATGCCGATCGACACGGTCATGTGGGCTTCGATGGGTTCGTTGACAAAAGCATGGTTCGCTACCACTTGGCGTATGCGCTCAGCG
>PLEQ01000180.1 GCA_003136475.1 Deltaproteobacteria bacterium | reverse complement strand
AATCAGAGAACGATTACAACCTGACGTATTGGTTCATTGCTTGATAAGGAATCTTGATGCGTGGAGAGATGAGCGGGTATTTCTTCAACAACTCGTCCACCTTCTCCCAATTCACGGCACCATTCTGACTTCTCCTGGACAAACATCGACGCCAATAGCGTTTTGTGAAGTCCCAGAAGTTTTGGATATGCTTGAGGTTGCCAGCAATACAGTAGCATTAGCTTTAGGACTCTGTTGTCACCAATTCTGAGATCCAGGAATTTTCTTAACCAGTCATGCTTAAGACTTCCAAAGAAATCTCGGATGTCTACTTCCAATGCATAGTTCAATTTCCATTTGTACTGTAACTCGTTGATTGTAGCCAACGCATGATGACACCCGATCTTCGGTCGAAATCCAAATGAACAAGGTAAAAAATCTTGTTCATAGATCTCATTTAAGACCTTAGCTGCATTAGTCGAGATAAGTCTGCTCACTCTTACGGCGTCTTGCTTGCCAGGGCTTGTAGATCCAAGACGTCGTCAAAGGGTGAAAGCACAGAGGAAAAGCCACAACTCCCAAAGTTGGCAAAAGACTCACCCAACTCTGTCTGGCCAAATTGGCCCGGGAAATGAGAAAGAAGAAGAGCAGGAAGCAGATAACAAAAGCGAAAAACAAGGTCACACTTAGACTTTTGGATCTCACTTCATAACTTTGATATTTAGCTTCCTCGTCTTGAATTTTCTCAGCCATAGCTTGTTTCCTCAAGATATTATTGTTTCGCTTGCCCTTTACTCCTAGACATCGCTAGGCTCCAGCGGCCAAAGGAGATTGCCCAAAAAACTACAAACCAAAAGACAGCTCTTGCTATCGTTAGCGGAGGTGAGTATTTTTGGGGAAGAGCAATTACCAGAATGAACCCAACAAAAACTGCAAAACCCGAATACATCCAAGCTTGCAGCCAGCGCTGAGGGTCAGCTTTTTTTAAACTCAATGATAGGAAGAATAGCCACAGAAGGAAGCCAAAGGGAGCTGAGAGTTCAGCGTAGCCAATGCCAGAAAAGGCCGAACTCAAGTCGCTAGAAAGCATCCCCATGGCAAGTCCTCTCCCGTCGTAAGAACCCTCTATAGAAGGATCGGAATTTAAGAGAAAAACTTGAGTTTTACCGCTTTTGGGGTGAAAGAATTTTCTAGAAAAAGCTCAGATTTTGCTTTATGGCATGGGAAAGTTTTGCCATATACGCCTCATCGGTGATTTCGATGGCGCCTAAACTGCTTAAATGAGGTGTTCGAAACTGGCATTCGAGAAGAGTGAAACCTTGTTGTTTGAGGCGTTNNGGCGTTCCACCAGAAAATAGAGAGCGAGTTTGGAAGCATCGGTTGCAATATGAAACATCGATTCTGCAAAAAAAGCCCCACCGATACAGACGCCGTAAGTGCCACCGATGAGTCGTTCACCATCCCAAATTTCTATGGAATGGGCTTTACCGAGCTCGAAGAGCTGGAGATAGATTTCGATGAATTCCGGTGTAATCCACGTTTCCTCACGATTGGCGCAGTCTTGCATGACCNNAGGTGACGGTGTAGGTATTTTTGTTGAGGCGTCTTCGGAGTGAGTGCGAAACATGAAATTTATCGAGGGGGATGATGGCGCGTGGATCGGGTCGGTACCACTGCACTTCGTTGCTGACGGGATCCGGCATGGGAAAATACCCGTGAGAATATGCGGCAATGAGTACTGCAGGATTAAGAAGCTGTTTCATAGCTTTCGAAATATCTCACTCACTCAGGTGTTGGGGCACTTGCTAGAGTAATTTTGTCGATATTTTTTTTTTGAAAAACCAGACAACCAGAACGACGACAACGGCAGCACCCATAATGCCGAAGATGCCGATCTTGAGCTGGTGGATTTTGTGCTCGAGGGTTTCTAAATTCGAACCGAACAGGAAGCCAAGCCAAACCCAGAGGGGAACGGAAATCAGTGCTGCCAGACCGTCGAGTATAAAAAACTTCCAAGCTGGAACATGATAGACGCCTGAGGATAAAAATAGAGCCATCCTTAGCCCCGGCATAAAACGTGCGAAGAAGATGACTTTGTCACCGTAACGCGAAAACCAAAATTTGATCTTCTCATCACGTTCCTGCTTGACGATTGCCTTGAAGACTCGCGTATGCTTGATACGCTGCCCGACAGTTCGACCCGCCATGTAGATCACACCATCCCCGATCAGGACGCCTGCCATGCATACACCGAGTGTGAGCCAGAAATTCGTAACGCCGTGCGAGGCCAGTATCCCACCGGTGACGAGGATAATGTCCTCCGGCATGGGGAGCCCAAAGCCGCACGCCAACAGGATGAGAAACATAAAAGTGTAAGCCAAATTGCCATAGGGCACTAAGAAGGCGAGTAAATCAATGATAAGACGCATTTTCTCCAACTCCTTGTGCACTGTCCCAGTCAAGATTGAGATAGAAGTTTTGCTCAACTTCGTTGCTGGTCATTTCGTGTACGGGAACATGGCGCAAATCGAACGGACTTTCAAGTTGATCTTCCCATTTTGCAGCGACAGTCACAAAATGACTGTCACGCAAGCGTGGTCGCATGCCAACGGAAGCGATCTCTTCATAAATGCGCGTAAGCCCCTTGGTTTTTTTCGGCAGCGACCCAAAATCGTCAGCCCCGGCCAGCAAGAGAAGCGGGGCATATTTTTCCTGACCGCGGAGAAGGCCTTGCCCGCCTTCGCCCATGAGATGAAGCTCGCGACTGGTCGGTAGACGTTGGAAGGGGACAATCACATGTTCGATATTGGGGCAGGCAATGCGCACTAAGGCCACCGCACGCATGTACTCTTGGGCTGTAACCCAACTATCGGACGCCGGTTCTACGCAAATTGCCGAAATGCCATGGGTCTCAGCTTGCAAAGTGCGTAAAGCGATGACGCGCTCAATGAAACTCTTCCACGGTGGAGTCAGTTCGGTAGGGGGGCTATTGATTTCAACCTTTGCAATCGTGATGAGACCACTGGCGTGTGCGGTGCGATGCAGTTTGACAATTTCACGGTGTGTGAGACTCGCTTCATTCTCGTTGAGAGAACTGGCAAAGACTTTAACTCCGAGATCTCGGATCTGTTGAAAAATTTCAGCAAGGGTGAGCGTACAGCCTTGGAGAAGTTTCCAAACGCTCCCGAAACCGGCAAGCACTAAAGAATGATCCTGCACCTGCAATTTTGACACAGCTTTGAAGAGAGCCCCCAAGGTCAGTTCCGACTTGAGAGCGCCTAGATTAGCCAGATCCAAAATGATACTGGACCCTAGCGGGTATGCGTTTTCTTCAAAGGCCTGGCTGAGATCGAGCTCGTAAGCCAGATTGCAACTCGCTTGGTTATACGGAAGAAAGTGATTGCGAATCTTCTGCGCCGTCATGGCAAGCGTAAAGAGATCGGCTTGCTCAGCAACGAAGTGGACATCTTCACTGCTCAGCAATTCACGGTCCACTGCCTTTTGCAGATACGGCAATATTGCGCTGCTGCTCTTTGAGATGGCAGCAGATTCACTTTCGCTACCGACCGAGTTGTAGAGCGTATCACGCTCTTGCGGGTTTTTTCGGGACTTCAAGATCAAGCGTTTGATACTTTTTTTCTGCATACCAATCCCCGCCCGTCCGCCTGCCATGTTGGAGATTTTCTCATCGTTGACCGTGCCGTCCATGTCGTTGGCACCGAAATGCAAACCGAGCTGAGCAATATCCTGGCCTAGCATGACCCAGTAGGATTTGATTTGCTGGAAATTGTCGAGATAGAGCCGGGCAACTGCAATGGTCTTTAAATCATCGGCACCAAAGGTATAACGTNNCCCATTTCATTGTTATGGGGCTGAAAGGCCAGCGGAATAAAGCAATTAAAACCGTGGGTCTCATCTTGCAAAGCACGCAATTTTTGAAAGTGATAGACACGATGTGCGTAGCTTTCAACATGGCCATAAAGCATAGTGCAGTTGGTTTTTAAACCCATGTTATGGGCCGTGCGGTGTATAGCCAGCCAGTCTTCGGTCGCTAATTTAGCAGTGATGACGTCTCGGCAGTCGGGGTGAAAAATTTCTGCGCCACCTCCAGGCATGGAGTCAAGACCCGCATCTTTCAAAATGAGCAAGACATCGGAATGCGACTTCCGAGACTTCCGTGCTAGCCAATCGATTTCGACAGCCGTCAAAGCTTTAATATGAACGTCGGGAAATTTGGTTTTGATGGCCCGAAACATGCTTGCAAAAAATTCAAGACCCCACCGAGGATGCAGTCCACCAACCATGTGGAGTTCTTTCGCACCATTTTCAACGGCTTGCGTTGCTTTGGCTAATATTTCCTCGAGCGTGTAGGCATAGGCGCCCTCTTCACCGGGCTTGCGCGCAAAGCCGCAAAATTTGCACGACATCACGCAGATATTAGTGGGATTGAGATGCGTATTGATGTTGTAGAAGACGACGTCTTTATTTTTGCGGTAATTTATAATGTCAGCGAGTTGTCCGATTTCAAACAAACGAGGGGACTCATAAAGAAAAATGGCATCATTTTCAGAAATACGCACGCCACGGAGGACCTTCTCACGGATCCTATCAAACTCAGTCATAATTCCCTCTCGAACAGTTCGTCAACTCACCAGGCTAGCTTTTGAGTTTACAGGGATAAATCCGTCACACCAATCGTTTGTTTGAACATAAATTTATGCAGTAACAAGTGTCACTTCGTGAACTTTGTCGAGACCAAATACATTTTGGAGGCGATGCAAGGTGTCTGCTGCATGAACCGGATTCAATAGGCAGAGAACACAGCCGCCGCCGCCTGCGCCGGTTACCTTTGCCGAGAGAACCCCGCAGTCTTGAGCGCGTTCGATAATCGTTTCCAAGAGCGGAGGGACAACACCAATCTCATGCAGCAGGCGCCCAGCACTTTCCATGCCTTGGCGTACAGCCTCTAGATCGCCGCTTTCCAAGCCTTTGCAACTGAGCTCAGCAATCGCATCAAAGCGCAGAAGCCTAGCCTCACCGGCAGACTGGCGAAAATAGGGTGCAGACTCCTGCACCATAGCAAGCGTGGGTGAACGTGTACCGCTATCAATGATGGCAAAGGTCCATGGATACAGACGATCGCTTGCCCTCGAGGAAAGGCTTCTAGCGTGAATGATCTGTGGCTCGCTAGCTTTGGCAAAGAGCAGCGCTTTTTCAAGCGCAACCGTCATGGTATCGAGACCGGAAGGTGTACCATGAAAACGTTTTTCCAACTGGTTAGCGAAGCTGGCAAGTTCAAAGGCATCCAGCTTGATGTCGAAGAATTGTGAAATCGCTTTCAATATACAGACACAGAGCGCTGCAGAGGCGCCAAGACCTGCACCGAATAAAATATTAGAGTGACCTTCGATGCGCAGTGGAAAAGGCTTACAGTTGAGAATGCGAAGGGCGTCGCGGATCACATTCTGTAAGTTTTCGGAGTGAGTTGTTTTGAGAGCATTGCGACGCCGGGCATAAAGTGTGTTGGACACAGCCTGTAAAACAACTTCCAGACGCATGCTGAGGACAGGGATGGCGACCGCGCGGGCGCCGTAAATCACAGCGTGCTCTCCGACGAGGATCACTTTGCCGCAGGCGTAAGCCCTACTTGGTTGGGCAAAAGGCAAGAATGCGGGTGTTTGCTGGAGATCGGAGTCTTTTAATTCAATATGAATAGCTTGCGACAACACTTAGCAAGTCTCCCCCAATAGCTCATAATCTTAGACTGCGCTTAGACGCTATTTTAAGCAAAAACATTAGCTTGTCTCTGAATCAAATCGAGATTTTTTTGATGAAGACCCATGTGGCCGTGTTGAATCCCTTCCGTCGCTAAGGCGCGTAGGGCGGAAAGGTTTTGCGCAAGACCTACCGCGCATACGATCTCGCCTAGTTCCTGAGCAGAGGGCCGCCCGAGAAGCTTCAAAGCCGCTTGAGCTGTAGGGTGAAGTTTGGTGACGCCACCTACCGTGCCCACCGCCATAGGTAGCTCGATGCTGCCATGGAGCTGACCGCTCTGAGTTTTGCGCCACATCGTCATGGGGCGATAGTGGCCATCGCGACTGCAGTAGGCATGCGCGCCGGCTTCGATAGCGCGCCAGTCATTGCCGGTGGCGATCAGCACGGGGTCGATTCCATTCATGACACCTTTGTTATGCGTTGCCGCACGATACGTATCATGCCAGGCAAAATGCCAAGCTTGGACTATACGATCGATCACATAAGCACCATCTTGCTCCGACTGAGTAAAGGCCTCAGGGGGAATCGTGCACTCGGCAAAAGCCATCCGACGATCCGTCAAGTTCGTCAAAATACGCAAGCCCAGTTCGCAAGCTGGAAACAGCTCGGGCATGAAGGTTGACAGCTTTTCAACCATCGTATTCACGATATTCGCCCCCATCGCATCCCCCGTGTGGACATGCACCAAAATCACGAGGCTCTTGATGGCCGGAATATAGTACCAAGTCAAATCTTTAGCGCCGCCGCCACGCCTCAGCAGACGATCTTGGCCGCGGTTCGCATAGGCAAGCAGCTGCTCTTTTTCTGCTGCAAGAATCGTGTCGAAGTCACCGGGCTCTTCGAGAATCAGCTGGATTTGCCCGGTCATAATCGGTTCCGTACTGCGTGTTTGAAAACCTCCGCCATAACGAGCGAGTTTTGCGCCATGACTTGCGGCGGCAATCACGCTGGTCTCTTCCACCGCCATCGGCACCAGAATATCTCTCTTATTGATCGAAAAATTTGTAGCGATGCCCAGCGGCAGACTGAAGCAGCCAACCGCATTTTCTATAAAAATATCGACGAGCTCGCCACTTAAGGAGCCGAAATTATTGAGAGACTCCTTCTCCCCCACATTCAAATGCGAAAAGCGCGCAGTAATGTCAGCACGTTCACTGACCGGTAACGCGTAAAATCCAGGCAGTCGCGATGACCCTTCTCGGCTGAATTCCAAGCTAAGCTCTCCTTGTTACTCTTATGTGCATCTCTGTTGTTGGCTACGGACGGGGTGAGTTTTTCCTATCATAAAGTGTAGCGGAGGTCTTTAGTGTTTTTCGGGCCAGGAAGCGTGAGGCGGGGTAGAGGCTTTGCCTCAGCGCTAGAGTCTCGATACAAGTCTTCTGAAAACGTGCGAAAATGGTAGGAAGCTGCGAGGAGACCGGTTTGATTCGCTTTGAACATATCACTAAAAAATATGACGGTGCCGTCATTCTCGACGACGTAAGTTTCGCCGTAAAACCCGGGGAACGTTTGAGCCTCATCGGCCCTGGCGGCTGTGGTAAGACCACGGTTCTTAAACTCTTACTCGGTCTCGAGCGGCCGAATAAGGGTAACGCCTACCTTTTCGACACCGACATGAGCCATGCCAGTGAGAGCGAGAAGCAGCTCGTCTGCCGTCGTACAGGTATGGCCTTCCAGCAGGGCGGCCTCTTTGACTTCATGACCGTTCGTGAAAATTTGCTCTTTGCCATGGAACACATGACGCAAAAAACCGCAGAGGAAATGGACAACACCATGCAACGCTTGCTGGCGGGCGTCAAGTTGGCCGGGACGGCCGCTATGTTTCCTCACGAACTTTCAGGCGGTATGAAACGACGCATTGGCATCGCGCGAGCACTATGTACAGAGCCAGAACTCGCTATCTTCGACGAGCCGACCGCCGGGCTAGATCCCGTGACGTCGACGATAATCCTGCAGATGATCGGTGAATTGAGCGGTGCCCATCAAAAGACCAGTATGCTCGTCGCAAGCTCGAACGTGGAAATCGCAATTCGTTTTGCCGACCGTCTTCTGATCCTGCATGAGGGAAAAGTGGAAGCGGATGGCCCGTGGCGAGAACTTCTCTTGAATGGTACCGAGTGGGTGCGTAATTTTCTGTCCGTGCGCCTCATCGGTCTCGATATCGAATACGCATTGGGCCTTGACTTGCCAAAGCCATTCATCGCAAAACATTGGCACAATGCTGCAAAACTATAGGTTCCACTCTTGTACCATTTCATAAACCTCACCTCATTTTTTATAAGCCAACTCCCACGCCAAAGTCTTGAGAGCCTTGCTCGCTTTTTGACGTTCATATTTTTTCGCATCTTTCGTCTACGCCAACGCCTGATCTTGCAAAATCTCGAGATCGCTTTTGGGAACACAAAAAATCCGCAAGAAAAAGCCGAGATCGCCCAGTCCTCCTTCTACCATTTTATTCTTACCGCTCTCGAACTCTTGTATTTCCGTAACGGAGATATTGCCTGCAATATGACAATGGAAAATGCCGAACCCCTCATCCAAGCCTTAGCACGAGGAGAGGGAGCCTATGTCATCGCGATGCACATGAGCAATTGGGAGGCTGCTGCGAGTGGCGTTGCCAAACAAATCAAGCCTGTAAACGTTGTTGTGAAAAAAGTGGGATCCCCCGGCCTTGACCGTTTTATCACCCAGCTTCGCACCCGCAACGGTATGAACGTTATCGTACGTAAGTCTGCAGGCGATGCCATTCGCGCTATGCGTCGTGTTTTGAAAGGTGGCGAAATCGTAGCTGTGATCCTCGATCAAGCGCGACCCGGTGAACCCTTTTTACCGTTTTTTGGCAAACCCGCAAAAACCAACACCAGTTTTACGGCGATTTGGGCGCGCATCAAAGCCCCCATCTTCATCGCCTACTCCACACGCTCACGCGTCGGCGAGCACGTACTCCACTGCAAGTCTGAAATTTTCCTCAAAGATACCGGCAACGCTCAACAGGATATAATTGACAACTCTACCCACCTCAATCAAGTGATAGAAACTTGCATCCGTGAATGCCCGCAGCAGTATTTCTGGCTGCATGATCGTTGGAAGCCATATCCTCTTGCAAGATACCAATATTGCTTAAAATCTATAAAAAAATTCAATCCCTCTTAAGCAGATCCGAGAGTTGGAGCTATGGGTGGGTGTAGAAAAAATAACTTAAATGTTGTGGTTTCGTTAGTTGCAAGCTTACTAATTTTCGTAGGCGGCATCGCAACCCGATTTCTTCCCATCTCTTTCTCAAGATAGCGATGAAAGTGCGGCAGAACCCTCAGTATATTTAGATTCCCAACCTATTGTCTCTCATGTGCAATCACTTCCCGAGATTCCTCAAGGCGAAACCATTTTAGTGGAAGGAACTCCTAATGAAGTTCAAGCTCTTGAAGCTCAACATATCGTCACCCCAGTTGCAAATACAAACGGTAATTTGCTTGCTGGAGTTTCAGCTAAGCCAATTATTAAATCAAAAGACGCTTTCACAGAAGTTGGTAAAAAACTGGGAAGCGGCGGTGAGAGTATGGCCTATGAGGTCAAGTTATCGGACTATCCAGGTCAGCAATTTGTGGCTCTCACTAAAAAGACGGGCGTAAATGCACCCAGTGTTAGTTCCTATGAAAAATTGATAAGCTTGGTGGTAATTCTCATGTCGTTTCTTATTATGGTAACACGACTGTTGGTGGTAAATCGTATGCAATATTTGAACGCATGGCAGGTGATTTAACGCAAATTAAGGTGCCATTTTCCGACAAGCTTATGAGAGACTTGGTGGAAAGAAAGCTGTTTCTTGAAGAAAATAAGATCCCACACAACGATATCAAGCCCGCAAATTTTTTGGTGAACACAACTGGGGAGGTGAAATGTTCGGATCTTGATAATGGTTCAACAGCTTTTTATAATTTTGCTCAGGGACAAGCCAACCAAAACATCTCCAAACTCGGCCTTGTTTTCATCGAGCAGCGTCTGAGTATGGCACTGCCGGAATTTTCGGAAATAATAAAATCACCATTTTTAGGAGATTTGACCCCTTCGGAATTAAAAATTTTGGCAGATCTGCTGAAAAAATCTGATTTAGAACTGACCAACAATGATTTGGTAACTTGGAAAAAATCAATCCTGACGAAGTTGCAGGACTTAATGAAAAAACATCCGCAAACCTTTGGCAAACAAAAAGTTCCTAACTGAAGTTTTGCAAACTTGCTAG
>PLEQ01000262.1 GCA_003136475.1 Deltaproteobacteria bacterium | reverse complement strand
AATTTGTAGACAACTCTATTATGTATCGGCTATCGGTTCTTCGACTAAGGCCTTGCCTCCATACTCACGACTGAAAGGCGAGGCTGAGGAAAAACTCAAAGCCGTGCAGGCGAGGTATCCGTCGCTTTCCGTCGTGAGCTATCGCCCTTCGTTTATCAAGGGACCTCGGAGAGAGTTTCGACTTGCGGAAAAGATTGCCTTACCGATCTTAACAATCTTGGCACCGGCCTTGAGTGGGCCCTTGAAGAAATACCGCGCCATACATGCAGAAACGATCGCTCGAGGAATGCTGGAACGGGCCGCACATCCTAAGCAAGGCTTTTGGTTGATCGAGTCCGACAAGATCGCTGCGCGGTAAACATTTTCAAAATCAATTGCGCATTTGCAAGATTAACTTCCCTTGGGTTCTTCCCTTTTGCAGCTCGCTATGGGCCGCTTGCGCTTCTTCCAACGGGTAGCTATGGGCAACGTAAACACGGAGATGCCCGTTCTCTACAAGTTCACGAACGAGGCTAAGATCCTTCCGACTGGGGCTTAGCAGCATGAAATCCGTTTTGATTTGACGATCGCTGCTGAGGGTCAAGCTATCCGAATCAGGCGGATTCACAATGCAGACCACTGCCCCACCCGGCTTGGTAGCCAGAATACTCTTGGGATAATGATTCCCACCAAGCGATTCGAGAACACAATCCATCCCACCGGCATCATTGCAGACTGTGACAAAATCTTCGGTGTGGTAGTCGATCACACGATCGGCACCTAGCTCACGCAAGTAGCTTTGGCGGGCACGCGAGCCCGTTGTAAAAATTTCAGCTCCCAAGTGTCGAGCATATTGAATCGCCATCGTCCCGACGCCACCTGCGCCGGCATGAATCAAGACTTTTTGCCCGGCTTGCAACTTGCAAAAATCTCGCAAAGTTTGGATGGCAGTTAAGGCTGCTAACGGTAAGGCGGCAGCTTCCACGTGCGAAAGACCCGCTGGTTTTTTCGCAACGAGGCTTTGTTCGACAGCTGTAAACNNTCCTGAAACATCCGCCCCGAGAATATGTGGAAATTTAACCGGAAACACGCCCGCGAGCTCACCACAGCGAATCTTAAAATCGACGGGATTCAAAGCACAGGCATGCACTTCAACCAAAAGCTCAGTTTGACCCACAGGAGGAAGCTCTGCATTCACCAACTGCAGGAGCTCAGGTCCACCATACTGATTGATTACAACAGCTCTCATCACCCACCTCAGAATTGATTAGAAATTTGCGTCCAATGCGGATTTATACCATAATGGCCGTATGAGCATACAAGCCAATGGAATCGCAGCTTAATATTGGATGAAGGACGGGCTCTCCGCCGATTTGCCATCAATTTTTTGCTAGGCATTAAAAATCTTCCTTCCATCCCGCGCTAAAGCTGGTAAAAGTTCTCTATGAAGACACCAGTGAGATTCATTCCCCTAATTCAAGAAGGTATAGTTGACGAGGTTCTCCAGCAGCTTATGAGCGGCAAGGAGGCTTCAGTTTATATCGTTGTCGCGCAAGGCGCGTTACGCTGCGCCAAGGTCTACAAAGATGTAAACTCTCGTAATTTCAAGCATAACTCTCAATATACGGAGGGTCGTAAAGTTCGCAATAGTCGGCGTTCCCGCGCAATGGGCAAGAACACCCGCTTCGGTCGTCGCGAGCAAGAAGATGCCTGGCAAAATGCCGAAGTAGACGCTTTGTATCATCTCTCTGCAGCTGGGGTCCGAGTCCCGCAGGTTTATGGCTTTTTTGACGGCATACTGCTCATGGAATTGGTGACGGATGCGGAGGGCGCTGCCGCACCGCAATTGCATCAAGTTGAACTCAGCGTTGAGCAAGCCAAGCAGTATTTTCAGCAAATGATAAAGGAAATTGTTCGGATGCTTTGTGCCGGATACATTCACGGCGATTTGTCTGAATACAATGTACTCCTTCAGCCGGATGGTCCTGTCATCATCGACCTCCCCCAAGCCGTGAATGCTTCGTCCAATAATAGTGCGGGTAAAATTCTTGAACGTGACGTTTTCAACATCACCAACTATTTTGGTCGTTTCGCCCCCGAACTCCTGTCCACCCACTACGGGAAGGAAATTTGGGAAATCTATAAAAAAGGTAAGCTCACTCCNNACTCAGAACGTCGATGTGAGAAGCGTCATGCAAGTCATCGACGATGCTCGTGACGAAGAATTTGACCGTCGTCAGCACTAAGCTCGCCCCCCCCCTGCAATGCGAAAAAGACTCGTTAAACGGAATAAAAAGAACATGTGCTAGCATAGATTCAGAGACCCACCCAACTTGAAAGAGGATTGGAGGCAAGCTTGAATCTATTCTTAAATCGCAAATGGCACTCTCTAAAAGAGCTCATATTAGTGAGTCTACTTCTTAGTGTCATCTTTGGCTTCGTCCTTTTCTATTTTCGTAAAGTCTATTTTGGAACTTCCGTCTTTTCGAATTTCGACATATTTAACTATGAATTTACTTTGCGAATCTATTTTTGGAACATGATTAAAAACGGAATCTTCGCACCTCTCTATCCTCTCAACAGCCTGTCTCATTCTCTTCTTATGAATCCCCATCATAAAATTTGGTATCCCACGAATCTACTTCTGATAATCGGTAACAATCCCTATAAGATGGCCCATTGGGATTACGGCCTCCATTATGGTATTGCAGCTTTAGGTTGGTATATTTATTTCAAAACCTTAATTCAATCACGAATCTGTTCTTTTTTTGGTGCGCTTATCATGACGATCAACGGTATCGTCATCGCTTCCCACTATAGAGTGGAAATGGCATCCTTTGCATGGGTGCCTTGGTCGGTTTGGGGGATTCTTAAAACTCTTGAAACTCGCGATTATCGTAAGGCGCTCCTTACAGGAGTTTTTTTGTCTCTTATCTTTTTAGGTGGCAATCCTGAGCTTTGTGGCATTGCAGGACTTCTTGCATTTTTTTCCATTTTTTTTCGATCCGAAAATCCCAATTCGAAAAATAAGCATCGGATGATAAACTATTGGGTTTTAGCACTCATTCCCTTGAGTATGTTTTTGATCACGCTCCCTATAGTGTTGAGAGCCTTTCAGGACGTTCCTTTTACAGCTCGAAACTACGGATTTTCTAGATCCCAAGCTTATATTTGGCCAGAGCCACCGAGTACATTTTTCGAGCTATTCGGACATTGGTTTTCTTCAAAAATGCAGGTGCGTTGGTACTTAAATCAGTCCATAGGATTGCTTGGTGGCCTATGCTTATTGCTTGGATTTGCAAAGTTGCTTAAAAACAAAATGGGCATGATGCTTTTCTTTCTTTGCCTTATTTTTCTCGCCTTTTCGATGGCGCCTCTCCTTTCTTTCATCGATTGGATTTGGAGTCATTTAGAAATATTGCATAAAATGCGGTATCCTTCCAAATTTTTCAGGTTCTTTCTTATTGTGTCGGCACTACCAATCGCGATCGGCATAAAAACGATCTACAATTGGCTCATTTTAAAATTCGGACACCGCAGAGCTGTGCTCTGCTTATTTTTAATAGCATGCATCAATACGTCTCAGATCATTTTAGAACAGCCGCCACCCGAAATCATGACACCAGGTGAAGCANNCCATTAGCCTCGTCGTTTCCCTTTTCTAAGAAGCCTGGCACATTTGAGCAAGCGCGACTCGTTTTTTGTAATCCCTTTCGTAATCACAGCATCCTTGCATTTTTGGATGGCCGCCCCTTAGGGCTTGCCATGGCTTCCACACATGAGTCTTCCGAAATACCAGTTGTTCAAGCTATAGAGTGCAATATCCCGCAACGCAATTATACAGATTGGTTAGGACTCACCCACCTCATGATTCCCCATGCCTATGATTTTGAAAAATTCCTTGCGAGTCACCCAGAGTTTAACGCCTATGAGCGTTTAGAGGCGAACACTTTGGTATTCTCCATAATGAATAAAGGCTTTGAGAAAGTCGACCTGCTTCATATTCGAAACGCGGGAGGACCATCGACAGCCTTGCTTATCAAGGACTGGTACTTTGCAGATCTTCAGGGAAAGACCGAATTTACATTCGCGCAAAATCGGGCGGTCTCTGCTGGCGATCGCCTCACGAATCTTTTGAAGGGTCATTTTCCAGTTCAGGCTACGGTCTACATAGATGAAGAGGGTCTGCGAAAACCTTTACCGAGTGTTTTGAAAGATAAGCTTGTAAAGGAATACGGTCCCCAAGCAGGCTGCATAGATCCTGAAGCAACTCCGCCTATTCGAGTTCCGATTAAAATTTCATCAACAGCGGTGTCTATGCAGGTGAGCGGAGAATCGCATTGCCCAGCGCTCTTAAGCCTACCATGGACTGCAATGCCGGGATGGTTGGCTACCATAAACGATCAAAGAAGTCCTATTTTCAGGGTTGGTGACACAACTTTGGGACTTATGGTACCCAAGGGAAAATGGTCTGTTCAATTGCTGTATGAACCCAAATACTTGGGCTTGTCCTTATTTATCTCGCTCGCGACTTTTCTCATCACTTTAATTCTCGTAGGGTTAGGCACAATTTTTCCGTCACGCTTTCACACGCGACGGCACTTTCCGAATTCCTAAGTCCGAGCGTTCACCCCCTTCGTGATACTCTGCATCCTGGTTGACTTCCCATATGTTGTACACCTTTTTATTCTGTAAGATGTTTTCAACAGTTAGCATGGCTGTCATCATGGCATGGTCTTGATTGTTGTATTTGTGCATCCCATTGCGACCCACCAAATGCATAGAAGGGTATTGAATATCGAGATCACGTCGGATGATATCAACATACTTTGCATAATCATCATCATATACTGGATAGGCTTTTGCCTGTCTCACAACACAACCGTCCAATACGTCAACAGCCGCACCCAAGCCTATTTTTTCAAGCTCTGTTTTCGCAAGTTCCATTAGACTCTGATCTGAGGCAAGCCAAAGAGAATCGTTTTCGAAGCAGAAATACTCCAAACCATAACAGTTATAGGAAGGATCTGGCACCATCTCTGGTGACCAGGATTTAAAATTTTGAATGCGACCAACTTTAACACTGGGATCATGAATATAAATCCAGTTATCAGAAAAAAGCTGTCTATCTTTCATAATCAGCATCACAGTGATAAAGTCCCTGTACTTTAGTAAATCTGCAGAATGCACCGACTCCGCAGTTAAGGATGGAGTGATCATATGTACCAGCTCTCGCAAGGGTGCAGAGGAGATAATATCTGTGGCATTTATCGAATCTATCTTGCCGGATAGAGACTTGCGAAACTCAATGTTCCATTCCTTATTCTCTGTGTTGTACACACATTGGGAAACCTGAGCCCCCATGACAAGGTTTCCGCCCCGTTTTTTCATCTTTTCTGCACAAGTTTCCCACATCATCCCAGGCCCCTTCCGT
The DNA here is from genome assembly GCA_003136475.1 of Deltaproteobacteria bacterium. Lineage (GTDB taxonomy): Bacteria > Bdellovibrionota_B > Oligoflexia > Oligoflexales > Bog-1112 > BOG-1112. Next base: position 1,047 of record PLEQ01000262.1, on the reverse strand, counting down.
GGGTAGCGGAAGCTATGGATGAGTGTTTTGATCATTGGTGTATGCAAACGAGTTATGAACTGCGGAGTCATCGCATTCTTAATCGCAGAGGCCAGCGATAATCCCTTGATCCGTTGCGTAGCCCAGTCTGCCGAGATTTCGGTGCATTTCATACCCCACACTTTTTCAGTATAGGTTTCAAAGAAAATGCGAAAGAGCCTTTTACCAAATTGATTGCTCACCCAATCTTGAAAATTTTTTGGATTTTTAACCGGCAACACGCGCGCTACAATATAGGAGAAGATACACAGGACAGATTCCCAAATTCCAAGCCGAAATAGGGCTTCAAAAGCCTTCAGTGGGTAGGAGAAAAATTTTCCACGATAGAAGATGCGAGAGGATCTCGGCCGTTCCAACATGTCATTCGGAAGCATTGCGGTCCAAAATTTTTCCACTCGCTCCGATTTGGAAAAGAAGCGATGACCACCGATATCGAAGTGAAAACCTTTGTATTTTACAGTTCGAGAAATGCCCCCCACATACTCCGGGTTCGCCTCTAGAACCGTAACGGGGATCCCACGTTCCGATAATAGGTAAGCGGCAGTCAATCCTGCAGGGCCCGCCCCAATCACCACGACTTTTTTCGCGTTCAAATCGCTTCCCCCCTTGTTCTATTTATTTTATGGCAAGGGCTTTAGGAAGTCGATATGACCTGGTCAATCCAATCTTACAGCTTTTCATCTAAAACATTAAGAAGCTGTTTGAAAAGCCCTTCNNTCTCCACTTTTCAAACAGCTTCTAAGAGATACGATCAGAAATCGAGATTTTCAAGACGGAAGGCTACTTCATCCATAGTTGGGTATCCATAACTTTGTGGATTTTCCATCATGCGTTGGAAGCGACCTTTTTTCCAACTGAAAGTGGCTCAGAATAGTGAAATCGAATCGACCGGCTCTCAATCGTGAGACCTAGCACCAGCGCTCTCGGAACTTGCCCTAGGTGGCATATTTAACTCAAATTTCGGTTGGTTATGACCAGTAGACGGTTTGAGAGTAGGTAAAATAAGAG
>PLEQ01000295.1 GCA_003136475.1 Deltaproteobacteria bacterium | reverse complement strand
AGCTCGAGGTTGCCACGAAAGCTGCCATTTACAGCTTTTTCTTCCAAAACCGTTGCAGATGGCAGGACCCAAAGTGGGTTCACTAAATCATCGAGTTCACCATAGCGATCCCAGAGGGCAAAGGGCACGAGGCCGCTTGTTTGCAAAGTCTGAAACCATTCAGGAATCGTCTTGCGAATTTCGCGAGCGTGGAAGAAGGTGTCTACAAGACGCGCCCAATTGTCGAGCGTATGGCGGCCGACGGAATTTAATTTCCTCTTATATTCAGGCATATGGCGCGCCAAAAGCCAAAGTAGGGCACGGGCGTCATTCAAGTCGCCACGGTTCATGGGAGAGAAATCCATAAGACGGAACACGGACTGGATTTGGTGGATCCAATCACGGCCATGAGTGTTGTAAACCATGACTCGCATTGTACCGCCCGGCTTCAGGCAGGAAACGAGTGCTGAGAGGGTCTGTTCGCAATCAGCCAGGTGATGCAGAACGCCAAAAAGATCTATGTGATCAAAGCGGGTTTTGCAGCGCTGGGCGAAGGACAGAAGATCGTTTGCGAGGAATTGAATATTTCTAGCAAAGGGAAAGAGACGAAATTTGGCACGCCACAAATTTTTCCGAGAGAGGTCGACGCAGCTTAGTTTGAAAGAGCTTGGTTCCAGTTTTCTCAAAATATAAGGCTGGGTATCGCCACAGCCACCCAGCAAAATATTTTTTTCCTCTCCGGCAACATTTATAGCTGGGACTAGTTTTCGTACCCCGGCGAGTAAATTCCCCACAAAAAAAGAAGACGCCATATAGCCATCTTGCCAAAGCGGTTTGCCGAGAAGCGGGTAGTTGGGATAGGGAAAAGAATTATACTGTACTGCAACTGCACGCGTTATCGTCTCACTCAAACTCAAATCACCCACAAATCCACTCCTTCGCAGCTTCGAACCGTGAATCAAATTATAGGAGATCCACTCTGCGGAGAGAATCGGATTAGCGAAGAAATTTAAGGTTTGATGAGGTCGGGACGAAGCTTTTGCGTCAAGATCCGCGATTCTTCTTTGCGCCATTTTTCAATTGCTTGATGATTCCCAGACAGAAGAAGGTCTGGCACGGGCATATCCTCGAACAAGGGCGGTTTGGTATAGAGGGGGTGTTCCAAAGCGCCGTTCAGTTGCTCTGAAAAAGAGTCGACTTGCGCGCTTTCTGCGTGACCGAGCACCTCAGGAAGGAGGCGTAAGATGGAATCGACCACCGCGAGGGCCGCGAGTTCGCCACCTGACAAGATAAAATCGCCGATTGAAATTTCTTCGTGAACATATTTTCTTATGAAGCGCTCATCAACACCGCCAAAGCGTCCGCAGATAAAAACGAGGGGACGCTCACTTTTAGTAAGGCGCTGAGCGTCCGCATGGGTCCAAGTTTTACCTTTGGCACTGGTTAAAATGATATAGGGATCGCCAGCTATGGCTTTGATGGCTGCTGCCAAAGGTTCGGGGCGTAGCACCATACCATCGCCGCCGCCATAGGGTCGGCCGTCGACGGTACCATGTTTGTCGACGGCATAATCCCGAAGGTTGGTGATGACAAACTTAGCTTTGTCCTTCGCCAGAGCAGATTTTAAGGTGCCAAATTGCGCGTAGGCAGCGATGAATTGTGGGTGGATGCTGATGATGTGGATATTCATAAAAATTGGCTCAGGAGTACCAAAGCCCAGCCAGTGCGCTCAAAGGAATTTTGAGTTCAAGCTTTTTGCCGACACCGGGAAGAGAAAAAAAGTCTGCGACTAAAGGCAGATCGACGCATTTTTGGTCTGGACTCTGGACGACCGCAATATCGCTTGCACCGTAATTCGTCACTGCGGTGATTTGGCCGAGTAGTTTGCCGGTGTCGTCAAGGACTTGAGTTCCTATGAGTTCGTGGGCTGGTTCTTCACCGCTTTCAACCCAAAGCTCTTGGCCTCGCAGTTCATCGAGTGCTTTACGCTCTTCGACACCTTGAATTTTTAAAACCCACTGATCTTGGGAAAACCGCCGGACTGCAAGGCTGACAGGAATCCCACAGGAGGGATCCTTGCCGATTACAGCCGAGGTGCAGGTAGATTCAAAGACCTCACCACCTATTAAAAAAAAGGAACCGTTGAGTCCTTGGGGAGGCCCTATTTTTCCAATTTTTTTCCAGGTCGTCACAGAAATGACTAGGTTTTTTTACGGGCGAGTTTGATGTTCTGGATTTTAACCAGGGCTTTGACAGCGTCGGAAAGCTGAGCTCCGCGCTCGTACCAATACTGAACTCTTTCTTGGTTGATATGAATTGTCGAAAGGCTTGGGTTGGGATCATAATAACCCAATTTTTCGATAAAATTGCCATCTCTGCGAGCTCGGTGGTCGGCCGCAACCAAGTGATAAAAAGAACGATTTACTGTTCCTTTACGTTGAAGTCTGATGTGAACTGCCATGGGCACTCCGTTATTTTGTCGCACTCTATAAGTTGGTATCAAAGACTGAGATCTCTAGCATAGATTATCGAGCTCCGCTAGCTTTCAAATACTTACGAAGCTTTCTAGGCTACGAAGTTTTCTCGAAGGACAGTGGCGCTAAGTCTGCGATCCCTCACTCTGTTCGGGATGACGGTTCCCGTTCGGGGTGACAGTTCCTGTTTCGGATAACAGTTCCCGTTCCGGGAAGGGCGGAGAATCCCCGTCATTTTTGGCCATGACAAAAGGTATGCTTCATCTATCAGGAAGACGCCCACCTTTGTACAATGGAATTTGTAGAAAAATTGCTCAAGAGGTCTCTCTGATGAAATACAGAATATTGAGTGTGGTGTTC
>PLEQ01000081.1 GCA_003136475.1 Deltaproteobacteria bacterium | reverse complement strand
GATTATGACTTACAAGAATGATCGTTTTCCCCTCTTTCTTGTATCTCTTGAAAAGCTCGAAGCACTTTTCTTGGAAGACAAAATCCCCCACCGCTAGAACTTCGTCCAAGAGCATAATTGGTGCATTAACCTGCATCGCAACGGCAAAGGCAAGACGAACGGACATACCACTGGAGTAGTGCTTAACTTGGAGTTCCATGAAATCTTCCAGCTCGGCAAATTGAACGATCTGAGCATAACACCCTTGAATCTGGCTGCCCGTTAGCCCCAGAATCGTCGCATTAAGGTAGACATTTTCCCGTCCGGTTAGTTCGGGGTTGAATCCCACTCCCAACTCAAGCATCGGAGCGATACGACCGTGGGTAGTGATCTCACATCCATTGTCAGGCTTATAAATACCCGCGAGAATCTTGANNCAATGATACCGAAGAACTCCCCCTGATGGATTTCAAAACTGATGTCGTCGAGAGTCTTCCGTGCCTGCCGTTCATTTTTGAGATGAAATTTCATGAGACGCTCCCTGAGCGTACCTCTTCTTTCCACGGGCAACCTGAAGGTCTTGGAAAGGTTGCGAACAGTAATTGCAGGCTTCATCGGTTTATGGATCCCCAAACGGTACATGCTGGTTTACTAGCTTGAGTGGACACATGATTTGGTGCCAGTAGAGAGTTAGTCCTTAGGGCTGAAGTGATTTTTAGTGGGTTGTTGTTGTTTTGTCCATATCGACGAAGCGAGAGAGTAGCTTGGAAGCATTCGAAGCGGGTCGGTCAGCAATCCTCTACTTTCCCAACATCGATTTTCCACCCAATCAGACAATTATAGATTTATATCAATAAGAATGAGCAATGCCGATGAGTTGAACAAAAACCTACCGTTGATTCGTTACAGGTCTTCGACCATTTCCCCCTCTTTCCATTTAAAAACAAGACATCCTACCACAAAAGAGAGTGTGCTGACTGCAAGTACGTAAAAATAACCGAGTTGAGTTATGCTTCCGAGACCGACTAGAAGATGACGGGAATAGTCTAGGATGCCACTCATCGGATTGATGAAGAGGTAAAAACGCCATTTTTCCGGAACCGTGCTCATAGGATACATAACGGGGGTCAACCAGAAGCCCAACTGAATGGCTACCTCCCAGAGACTGATCATGTCGCGAATCTTCACCACGATTATGCTCAATATCAAGCCAAGACCCGTCACCAATAGATAAAGCGAGATTAAAAGCGGGAGAAACCACAGCATGTGGAAGTTCCACGAGACACCATCGATAAGGGCGAAAATTAGAAAAATAATCAGGTTAAAAAAAAGCCCTATAAAAGCACTCGAGACTGCAGCCGCAACGAGAATTATTCTGGGTAAGTACACCTTGCGAATCATCTGGTAATTCCCTATGAAAGCATTCATGCCGGCAGTAGTTCCTTGTGAAAAGAAATCCCAAAGAATGATGCCGATAAGCAGGAAGAGTTTGTAGTGGGGAGCGTTCTGCTTCATCACTACGGTGAAGACGACGTAAAGAACGCCGAACATGGCCAACGGCTTGAGAAGAGACCAAAAGTATCCAAGGATACTACCGTAATAACGCATCTTGAAATTTGTCCATGTGAGAGTCACAAAAAGCCTCCACACATATGCGGGATCGTGTGGTATCAAGGAAGCAGCTTTCTGAGACAAGCCGAGGGGCGAGGTCGTTAAAGAGGGCTCTGAGTTCATAGATTTTTTGCTCTGTATGGGTTACAGGTTCAGCGCCGAGCTTGGAGAAGTTCTATTCGCCGCCGAATTCCCATTACCTCCCAGGCCATGCCGATGGAATCGCGGAGTATGTTAACTTTACTCCCGGGCACATCAGTCCAGTCAATGGGAAACTCGACAACCCTTTTGCCGGCTTGGAGAAGTAGAAGAGCAAGCTCTACATCGAAGGCGAATCCAAGGCATTCCAGATCGGGTCGGATCTGTTGGTAAGCCTCTTTTTTGAGGATTTTGTAGCCACACTGTGTATCGTAGGATGGGACCCCACCCACTTCGGAAACAATCGTCGCAAATACACGTCCCGATAAGTGGCGCAACAAGGAGCGTTGAATAGTACGGCCCAGCATTTTTACCCTGCTNNCTACAAATGATATAAATGAAAATTCTTTGTATAGTTCCCACCCTCGGTGAACAGCCCCACCTTTTCCGGTATTGCTAGTTGTAAAAAGTGGCCCCAATACTTCTGCAGAATTTTCCACTCTACTGGATTTAGCTTTTTCAATCATCTCGGTTAACTTATCTCTTTCAACATCCTCTGAGCCATCATCAGAAACAAGAATCGCAAATCGAGAAGGTAATACAGAAATTAGATTTTCCAAAAAAGGATTTAACCTTTCCGTGTCATTATAATGGGGAATAACTAAAAGCGTTTTACTCATTTGATAATCTAATTTNNATGTTATCCAGTGATCTGGTAATTTTAACTGCAAGGTCACTTTTTTCACCTGACTAATTAATCATATGATGTCTATAGAAAATAACTGAATTTCGTGCAATGTTGTCCTGACCTATTCATGACTAGGAGTATGTATGCTCCTGCTAGAATGATGGTGCGCCTCGCGATGTGTATGCCATTGGGATACTTCAAATGCGTTCGATCCTATCCAAACCTTATCTTCATTCATACTAGGTAAAACACTGAGGTGTCAGAAAAGGTAAAATATTGAGATTGTCAACAGCGTGCAGCTTCTCAGCGAGCAAAGTTTTAGAGCAAGCTGCCGCCCTTTGCCATCCCTCAGAGATCTCTTTAGGGTAAGCACTGCAGCCATCGGAATTTTATCAGTTCTTTAATAGCACTATTGCTTTCCGAAATTGGAAAAGGAGTCATTTCACCATCTTCGTCTTCTCCCGGCGACCCTAGATTGACAGGAATTTTATCGCCATCTTGCTTGCCGCTGACGGAAATCAGAAAAACTCGGCTTCGCAGAATGGTTTGCCTACCAGATCCTTCGCTGAGAGAATGGGTTGCTCTGCGATGGGGACTGGCCAATCAACTCCAATTTGCGGATCATTCCAGAGAAGGGTTCTTTCTTTGGACGGTGTATAGTACTCAGT
>PLEQ01000349.1 GCA_003136475.1 Deltaproteobacteria bacterium | reverse complement strand
CTCTCAGGCGGAGAACAACCAGAAAAAAATAAAAGAAAGAAAAAAACAAAGCACAGAAAACACAATAGAAACGAAGAGGTAGGCGTATCTGATTTTACGGTGTCTACAGCAGGGATGAGTGACGTTCGCGATTTACCAGATGATTCTGAATACAAACCAAGGCCTGACGAAGGATCTTCGTCAGGCAGCAGCACGGTTCAATCGCAACCTGATCTCTCTAAGTCGGAAAATGAGCCTAGCATGGAAGAGCAGAGAAAAGAGCTTGCTAGACTGAGAGAAGCGCGTCGGCAGGAGAAAGAAGACAATGCAAAACTGAGAGAAGCTCGAAAGCAAGAGAGAAATCAGCAATTAACTGCAGACTATAAAAAAGAGCAAGCAGGGCGAGAAGAGGAAAAGCAACAGAACAAGCAGAAGCCAAAAAGGCAACTCTTAGCATTGCTTCCTGATGAAGAGGAGCAACTTCATCATGTTCTAGAATCTAGTGGAATAACGGTAGGTCCGATCTACCTAGCCTTGATAGCCTCACGACCTTGAGCGCTTCTTTTTGCGATTGGTTAGTGAGGTCGATCAGTTTATAACGCGCTTACCCTATTCTCGGGAGGAGAGAAGACAATTTATAGAAGAGCTCTTACGAGATTTACAAGACTCGCGTCATAACCCTTATGGTACAGGAGGTGGACGGGTTCTTGCTCCCAATTGGATTGCACGGCGCACTCACGCTCTTGTTTATAATGGCATTATAGCTGTTGAGCGCTTTGAGGGGATCGCAAAATTAGGGAAGAGGCTCTACCAAAATATTGGACCAGAATGATGAATAGAAGTGACCAATAGCGGTGACTTCTATCCCTCTTGTGCTCCTGCATGAGGAGAGCGCGAGATTGCGACTCTGGCACCCCGGAAACGCAATACCGAAGCTACGCCATAGGGGATATGCGCATCCCCAAAATGAGATGTCAGTGCCGACTGGGCTTTGAACCCGGTGCAGTGTCCTGAAATTAAATAGTCGGGGGCAAGCTTCTTAAGGTCTCGGATAGTATCCGATATACGCCGTTCAAAAGTCGGGCCAGCAAGGTGAAAGCCGCCCATGATAAAATGCGGATCTTCACCGGTTAGCTTATGAGCATAGTTCAAGGTATTCACCACACCTGGATGACCGCACCCTGTAAATACGCAAGTTCCCTTACCCTTCAATTTGATAATGATGCACTGCTCGTCCATGATAAGCGGTGCAGGCACCCACTCCCCGTTTTCAAAATTCATTTCTCCAGGTACACCCGTCTCATACGAAGTTTTGCGAGGAATTTCGCCACTCAAGAGAACACGATTGCCAAAAAGAAGTTTGGGATCTTTCACTTTGGTAAGATCAGCAGCAGCTGCCTTTAGATCTTCTTCTTTGATAATAGGGCTAATGATAAGTTCATCTTCGCCAAACCGCGAAGCTCTGGGTACAAAAACATCGGGATGATAATAGACCGGGACTTCCTTGCCAATAGCCTTCAAGCAAGTGCCAATGCCACTGATATGGTCCGAATGCCCGTGACTCAGGACAACGGCATCGACTTCCTGCAAGTCCACCCCAAGCCGTCTAGCATTTTCAACCGCAAGCCCATCGTCGGGACCGGTATCAAATAAAACCGAAAAAACCTCGTCCGCTGATTTTAAACGAATCAATAAAGACAACCCCAAGCAAGCACGGCACAGATTGGCACCCGAGTCCTGTCGACAAGCGCGTACACCAAATTGATACTGAAATTCATTGAACTTCATGCCGGGATGACTGACAGAAAAGGGGTCAGACAGGTTGTCCATCAGCACGATGACTTCGATCTGATCGACATCTTTAAGATTTTCAGAGACAAACATTTGAGGAAATCTCCATTCATCAGGATCGCANNACTTAGCAGCGGCATGCCATCGCTAAATCCATCTTTCTCGCTCAGCCTTGTACGAAAAACCGAGATACGATAGAGTCCTATTTTTTTCTGGGAGTTGTAGCGATGCGAATGTTGAATAAAGTCGTTCTGGTAACAGGCGGCGCGTCGGGGATTGGCCAAGCCACGTGTAGGCTCCTAGCGACTGAAGGTGCTGTCATAGCTCTCGCAGATCTCAATGAAAACGCTGGCGAAAAGGTCGCGGAAAACCTACGTTTAAAAGGGTTGCAAGCCGATTTTTGGAAAGTGGATGCAAGTCAGGAAGAAGATGNNCATCGATGTGCTCGTCAACAACGTCGGTGTGATAGGAGACAACAAGCCGACCCATGAACTTACTGAGGCAGAGTGGGATCGTGTGATGAATGTGAATGTCAAAAGCGTATTTTTCTGCACGAAGCACGCGATCCCTCATTTCAAAAGCAACGGTGGGGGCAACATCGTCAATGTCTCATCGGTACATGGCTTGCTGGGCAGCCCAGACTACCCTGCCAACCATGCTTCGAAAGGTGCGGTACGTATGATGTCCAAGACTGATGCCATGCTCTATGCCAAGGACAAGATCCGCGTCAATTCTGTCTATCCCGGTTATATCTGGACTTCTTTGCTTGAACACGAAGCCAAAAAATCGACGCTTCCTTTTGGAGAGTTTAGGAAAAACATCGATAACGCTCAAGTCATGGGTCATGCGGGGGAGCCTGAAGATGTGGCTTATGCCATTTTGTATTTAGCCTCATCGGAAGCTCGTTTTGTAACCGGCAGTGAAATCATCATCGATGGTGGCTTGACGTGTGGGTTTCTCGGTCACGAAGGCCACCCCTAGAACGGCTTCAGCACGAACCTCCCATAAGAAATGAACGCTGCTATGACCGTCATCGCCAAACTATAAGTCAGGGGGGAAAAATCACGGTAGTAGATATAGAATGAGCTGATCAATACCGATTCGATGGCCACAGCAGCCGCTGCGATAGGGGTTAGCATGGGCAATACGTTGGCCGCACCAGGCAAAATCAGGCCCAAGCCGGCCAAACACCCGAAAGCTCCCAGGAACGCCCACAGGCCACGGGGAAGCTCACGCATCGAGCTCACATTCTTCTGGAGCTGCTCAATCTTGAAGATCTGGAAGATGCCCCCTGCGATGCACAGCCATGCCAGTGCTATTTGTAGGACCCACAGTAGAATATTCATCTGCCTTCTCCTATTTTGGTTAGAATTCAAGACTACGGTCATGGTCCACTGGACCCTATAAAATAATAACCCGCTGCTAGAAATTCTTCCCTTTTGTTTCCGTTCATCCTGCCCAAGGTATCTCCGATATTCGATATTTTTTCCCAGTCGATTGTCGCGACAAAATATGATATATGTTTCTTAGAAATTAATTCCTGAATTAATAATAAGTAGGATTTATGCATACAAGCGATTGAGTCCTGCGAGAGGTCATCGTTGGAAGCTAGCTAGAAGGATAGTCACAATACTTCAGATAGAGATCCAACTCCGAGACCCAACCCAAAACCACCACCAGAAGATCCACCGCTTCCATCTTCGCCTTCGTCAAAATACCCACGACCAAAGAGATTCACTTTAGCAGGGGTGCAGTTTGGAGTTAGGGTACTTTCCTCCGGTAGTTCAAATTGACTCTCCTCCTCTTGTTTTTTGGAATGAATCGCTTCAACAGCCGTTTGCAAATGCGTTTGATAGAATTCTTACGCATCACGAGAAGGTCCCTGCGAGTTCAAGCTTTGCCACGCTCCAGTTAAGATAATAAATAGGCTTTCAAACAAAAGAAGCTGATCTTGGTGCACGTTGGTCACAAAACTCTGCATAACGGGTGTAGAACCACTATGACAGAGGTTTCGCAAGGCTTCAGCTTTTCTATCAAAGTTTTTATCTTGACTTATCATATCTCTAAAATGCTGGCCCGAGCGATCCCTAGCATTCTTTGTTTGACCGACATAAAGAGGAGCATTTGCTGCTTCCCACAAGGGTAGATCTCGAGCAAAATCTAGAAATAAACGCATAATTGCATCGTCATCCAGAAAGACATGGTGTAGGTCATGCTGAGTAATTCCTCTGCGCCGTCCGGAAATGACATAGACGACATCCTTCGTATTGACAGTTCTTGGACTCACTTTGATTTGTAATTTGTCCGCGCTACGAACTAAAGTTCCTTGAGGAGTAGAATGAGATCGCGCTCTTAGTTTTTTGCGTGGTGGCGTATGATAGAAGATAATCGTGCTTTCACGTAAAGAACCTTTGCCTCCTACCTTAGGAGGGGCTTGCTTATTTTCTTTATTAGAATCTGACTCCTCTTCAGCCTCATCTTCAGATTGAGATTCTACCAAATCGTCATCGTCTGACGAGGCACTCAAGCAGTAAGGGCTGCAGAACAGATACATAAATAGAAATACCGAAACCATATTCTTAAACATTATATTTTCCTTGGAATAGACTCATTTTTAGACGAACTTAGAAGGCTTCTATGGTATAGCAGGCAAATGAATCCGTCCATCCGAATGACATTTGCAATATCATTAGCTATTTTTTGAGTTAAAAAGCCTTTGAACATGCTCAGTATCAAGGCTTTTTCGAGGAGAGATCTCTACAAAGCAGGTGAGCTGCCATTGCTGTGTCGTTTGGGCCTGTTTGCTGCTTGTCTTATCCCAGGCAGGGTAGACACGAATCGCACGCTTACCGCCTTTGCCATTTGTCGAAAGCACATTTTTTGCACCTAAAACTGCTTTGGGAAACGCAAAAAAACCAAATCGTTCACCAAAACGGGTACAGATCGATAGCATCAGAAAGATCGTAGGGTTGAATAGCGTGCCCAGGCAGTCTTTTCCAGAACGTGACGAATTGGCCAATTTTAGTCGGTGTCACTTTCGCCACCCGAAAGCGCACCGATAACTCGTCTAATTGAAAACTACAGGCCTCATAATCTGAACTTTCTTCATCCGCTAAAAGCGATGAGCAAGGAAGCTTAAGCACATCGAAGATAGCTGCCTGAAGTGTATAAAATTCCGTAGGGATGGCTTTATCCGCTCTTTTCATTGATCTCCCGAAAATGATAGCACCTGTTCAAGCGCAAGGATCTTCCCGCACTCTCCGTCTTTGTCTCATTCCCACGAATAAGACCACGAGCGCTCCGATTACCGCACAAATTGGGATCGCGGATAGAGCGGAAGCAAACTGGTGGGGCGTATACGTGTGCAGACTTTCTGCAGCCTCGCCACCGGAAAATTTCAAAAGCGAGCCAATCACTAAGTGAAAAAAGGAACCACCGAGCATATTAATACAATTTAGAAAGGCCACCGTCACGCCTTTTAACTCAGGAGGCACAAGCTTGGAACCGATGGCAAAAATAAGAACCTGGTAGCAGCAAAAAATCCCAACCAAAAAAAGCACCGAGCAAAGTGCTAAATAGGGAATATTCGGAAAACCTGTCAACAGAATTCCGAATAAAACAGCCGTCAAAAGACCGCAGCCAGCAGTAACCAGGTAATAAGCTGACCAGCGGGAGGCCAGCGCGGCTAATAGCGGTCCTCCACAAAGCATGCCTAGGAAAATGCACGACACGACAAAAGCAGCATCGGCTTTTTCCAAAGCAAAAGCACTCGTCAGAAAGCTGACTCCCCAAACATCCGCAAAACCCTCAAGCGAACCGACCATAAGCAAGTTTGCGACAGCAAGCGCTATAAGATAACGATTTCTAAAAAGTTGACCGAGTGATTTGAAAATTGGTGCCCTCGGAGTATTGTGGGTTTGGACCATCGGTTGCAGAACGCACCAACTGAGTGCAGCAAAACACAGCCCACAGATTCCAACCAACGCTCCGACTTTCTCCCAACCACTGGTTGCAATCAAAAGACTGACTGGTTTGCCACCGTATAAGGCCCCAGCCAGTCCGACGGTGAACGAAAGACCGATCATCTTCGCATACTGCTGTTCCGGAAAAATGCTCGAAATGACCTTCGAGGTTCCCAAAAACCCTGCAGCGGAGCCGACTCCGATCAGACACCGGGCCAGCAAAACCACTTGCCAACTCGTAGCGTAAACAAACAAGAGAGTGGCTAAGGAGCAAATCAAAGCACAGAGACTGATCACCTTGCGTGGGCCAAAGCGATCGAGAAGCAGTGCGACGGGAATCTGCATCGCAGCGTAACCGAAATAATACATCGAAGACAAGACTCCGAAAGCCAACACATCAATATGATGCTTAGCCATAATGTCATGCATAACAAGGCCCGGAAACAAACGCATGATAAATTGGTAGGCGAAAAAAACGAGGGCAACAGCCCACATCGACCAGGCCCGTAAGCTTGGTTTGCTATCCATAAAAAAACTCCTCATAAATCCCGGAAAAAATCGGGATCCGATTTCACTGGAAGGTCACTCTATTGAATTGTCTGGGTAAAAATATATATGGCAGTGGGGCTGCCAATAATAATGCGGGAAATTATAATGTTAAAATCAGGAAGGTGCATGGTTCTCAATCGTTTTTAGAAGTCTTAAGCACGGGCAAAACTCTAACATCGCTATGCAATCAATTGCAAGAGTTCTTTTGCATGGTCAAAAAGTTAGTCCGGCTTATATTCCTGAAGGAGANNTAGTATATCTCGTGTCTCATCGCCGATATAGACCGTTTCGTTAGGTGAGAGCTTGAATTTTTTCAAAGTTCGCTTAATTCCATACGACTTACCAAATACAGCCATGGTCCCGACGATGGTTTCAAAAGTTCCCGATAAATTATGAATTTTCAAAAACGCATTCACATTTTCCTTCGAATTCGAAGTACACAGGANNAGTCCTGAGCGTATCGTCCATATCCTCAATCAGCGGTAAGTCCGGCAAATATTTCTTATACTCGGAGCGGACTTTGAAAAGCAGCTTGGTAATATTCGCAGCTTTTATATCAAAAGACGTCATAAGTTTCTGAGCAGGATATTTTCGCAACTCCTGAAACGAGGGCGCTTCAATGTGTAGCGTCTCGACCAGGTCTTTGTAAATAATCTCACCCGAATCGACGATAGTGCCATCAAAGTCAAAAACAAGATTTTTAATCACTTCGCCTCCATCCGAATACTTTTCAAGGATAGTGTCCCGTCAAGCCTCACGTTTATCGGCATTTTTTTCCATTTTTTAAGCTAACTTGAGCTAATTCCCCCGTTTTTCACGAAATAGTCTTGCAAAAATAGAGCCTTGTATCACAAGAAAGAATTTTAGGCCACTCTGAGGTAATTCTTAGATGTTTTAGCTTAGGTTTGTTTAAACGGTATAATTGACATTGCCAATAGAAAACAGTTATCCAATCGGTTCCCTTGTCCTGCCGCAGGCATTTGCAGAAAGATCAGTTTTTTTCTATGATAAGAGGCCACTATGCGCATGAGTGTTTTAGAGATTTTTAAAGTCGGCATTGGCCCGTCCAGTTCGCATACGATGGGGCCCATGATGGCTAGCCATCGATTTTTGAATTTACTGACCGAGCGAGCACTCTTGCCAAACGTTGAGACTGTGAATGTCGAGCTCTATGGCTCTCTCGCTCTCACCGGCGTCGGACACTGTACCGACAAGGCTATAGCCCTCGGCTTAGAAGGTGAACTGCCCGAAAGCATCGATCCGGCAATTATCGACACCCGCACGCACGCTATTCGCGAAGACAAAATTCTCTACCTCGCAAAAACGAAAAAAATTCCTTTTCACTGGGAAACAGACCTCCAGTTCTTGCGCCGCAAAGTTTTGCCACTCCACGCCAATGGTATGATTTTCAAAGCGTTCGACGCTCAAAAAAATCTTATCGGCTCTGAAACTTTCTATTCGATCGGCGGTGGGCATGTGCGTACGGAAGCTGAGATGTCCACGGCTAGCAAGAAGGAAGAAGCTAAGCCCATTCCCTATGAATTCAACACTGCTGAAGAGCTTCTGCAAATTGGCAAAAAGTCAAAACTAGCCATCCATCAAATTATGCTGGCGAATGAGAAGACCCTCCGTCCCGAACAGGAAACTTTGAAGAAATTGGATTTTATCTGGCAAATGATGGAAGAATGCATTGCCCGAGGGTGTCAGCGCGGAGGAACTTTGCCGGGACGCCTCAAGGTCCGTCGACGTGCCAAAAAGCTCTTTGAAGAATTGTCGAATAGAAAAGCTACGGAAGGTGATCATCTCGCAGCTCTGGATTGGGTGAATCTCTATGCATTAGCCGTAAATGAGGAGAACGCGAGTGGCTCAAAGATTGTCACCGCTCCAACGAACGGTGCTGCCGGGATCATCCCAGCGTTGATCAAGTACTACAAAACCTTTTGCAAAGGCGCCAACATCGAAGGCATCCGGTGCTTTCTTCTCACCTCCGGCGCTATCGGAGTTCTCTACGCCAAGAACGCTTCGATCTCAGGTGCCGAAGTCGGTTGTCAGGGTGAAGTCGGTGTGGCGTGTTCCATGGCAGCTGGTGGTCTAGCAGCTGCCCTCGGTGCCTCCAATGAGCAGATCGAACAAGCTGCTGAAATTGGTATGGAACATAATCTCGGTCTCACCTGTGATCCCATCGGTGGCCTCGTCCAAATACCCTGCATAGAACGCAATGCCATGGGCGCTGTTAAGGCTATCAACGCCGCACGCATCGCAATGGCTGGTGATGGTTCCCACTATGTTTCCCTCGATGCCGTCATGAAGACAATGATGCAGACCGGTGCGGATATGAAAACCAAATACAAAGAAACGTCTCGGGGCGGTCTTGCTGTCAATATTCCAGAGTGTTGATAAGGAAGCTAGGGGACGAGTAGGGTCCCTAAGATAGCTTACTTATAGGTGAAATCTAGTGCTTGACAATAGAGTGACGCTTGGGAGACAAGGGCGTTACGTTACGGCGGTCTTTAATAGAGCCACTAAGCCGTGACCTTAAACACACTCATAGGTCTCCCCAAACATGAAAAAAATACATACATCATCAAAATTCATTTCCATCGCTAGAGCGATGCTCATTTGCTGAAGTGCCCCAAATGCCAGATAGAATCGCGGCCTAACGCCAAATATTGCAGCAATTGCCAGTTTAATTTGCAGAATATATGTCCCTCTTGTAGTTTTGCTTGCAAAGAAAACGATAAATATTGTGGCGAATGTGGTAGCCCCCTTTCTTCAAATAAAAAAAATACCACGCAAGTTCCCACCAGCCCCAAAGAAATAGAAGAGATCTATGGAGAACGCCGCAAGAGACGATCCGATCCGAGCTGTCAGAGCCACTTTAAAACTGCATCAGTTGGTCGAAAAAATAAGCTTGGAAAATCAAAAACGCTTTGGCATTCCTCTCCACATGCACTCGGGTATCAATACCGGCTTAATTGTAACGCATGCTAGTGAGCCACTCGACGGTAAATTTGGTATGACAGGCGACACTGTAAATACGGGTGCCAGGCTGCTAGCCGCAGCAAAAGCTGGTGAGATACTTATTAGCCCCGAGACGCACAAGCTGGTGAATCTAGCTAAGATTGAGCAAGAAACTAAGATAAGCGTATAAAACTAAGGTCGCAGTCTGCGCAACGGCGCTGTCACCCGTTGAAAACCATTTTTCTTCTTAGAACGCTGTAAATTTCTTATGACTTCGTCGAGACTCATGCGTTCGCTGGGCTCAGGATGCATCATCTTGGCAATGATCTGATGAATTTTAAACAGCAATTTCTCATTGCCTTTTAGCTTCGGTTTGCCATCTGGAAATGTGGTCTCGTGTATGTTCTTAAAGCGCTCAACAGCCGCAAGTACGGCAGCGGGTCCTTGCCTCCGTTTGGCTGGGTCGAATATCAAATTATTGACGGTGCTGGCTTGGCTGTGAAGATTATGCTTGTGACCGTGTAGTATGTCCATGAAGCTCATACCAAGCGCGAATATGTCCGCCCGTCTGCCTTCATCAAAATTTACAAAAGTTCCTGCATCTCTGTTGAGATAATGGATACACGCCTGCGGATCAATGAACCCTGGCGTACCACAAAAATACTGTCCATAATTCAAGCTTGTCGCAGACTCTGCCTGACCAAAATCAGCCAAAACAATGTCCATGCGTTTATGATGGTGACGATCTGCAATCTCGCGGTAAAGAAAATTACTAGGTTTTATATCACGATGAATATACTTTCCGGCGTGCATCTCTGCTACCGATCTTGCCATTTCAACAAACATGTCAACGGCACCGTCAGGACTTGGGCAATGGTCAACCATGTCGGAAAGGTCTCCATCATACAGGTCTTCTTCAATGGCAACGACGTTTTCGAAAGCCCCCTCTGGGGTTTGACCCGTGTAGACATCGGTATCCAGGAATTTCAAAATCCTATCACTTTTCTCAAAAGCCATATGAACTTTTAACTCATCGATCGCTTCTTCGAGTTTAGTCTGAGCGTTTTTCTTTCGTATAATAAGATGAGCATGAGGTTTTTCAGAGTTGTATTCAATCGAACGGCTAAATCTTTTATACCCGCCACTCTTGTTGCCCACGTCCATTTCATCAAAAAGTAGATAGATCCTGCCTGATTTGTAGGCCATGATCGAGTATGCCAAAATAGAATCAGCATGAATATAAAGCGAAGAGTGTCTTTCAAAAAATTTAGGAAGGTTTGGCTTCAAGTGCTCGATAAAGCCGACAACGATATCCATCTTTTCTTGAGTTACGGGCGACTTGATAATATTTTTTTTAAGAACCATTTCTGACAGTCGTACAGCCTTTTTTTTGAGGCTATGTGATAAATGATAGCCTGCTGGATCCCCTAAGCTCAGGGAGCTGAGCTTAACGTACGAGGCCTTGTCGGGAATGCGTCCTAGGAGCCTCCGCATCTCAGTTTCATCAAAAGTCGCAATGCCCGCATTTGCCCGCAGACCAAACAAGACTATAAATGTGAAAAAGCTAAGGACAAAAGAACGACGAATTGCCGAAACACTTCTTATATCAGCCAACTTCAATGCCATAAACCAACCCTCTATGTTACGGACATGAGGATTTTTCTACCGAATTCTCAGTTTCTGTGCAAGGAGGATGTCTTAAGAGTTTGCTAAGCTCTGTATGAACTCAAGATCTTGAAAAAAATTAGGGTAAGTTTTTGCAACACAGCTTGGATCTTCAATCTTCAAGCTTAGAAGACGTTGTGACAGGACTGCAAAAGCCATAGCCATACGGTGATCATCATAAGTGTTCATGTAAACGTTCGGGTCACGCATACCTTCTAGTGGAGCGATGCGCAGCCCATCGGGAAATTCCTCGACTTTAGCACCCAGCTTGCGCAATTCGCAGCATAATGCGGCAATGCGATCACACTCTTTATGGCGCATATGGGCCACGTGACGAATGTGCGTCGGCCCCTGAGCGAAGAGCGCTACAATCGCGAGACTTGGCACAACATCGCTCATATCACACATATCGACGTCGAGGCCGCGGAGGGAGGGGACACCGCAAACCGCCACACTGTTTTCATGACAGTAAACGCGACAGCCCATTTGCTCCAACAGGTGTACAAAACCTAGGTCGCTTTGCAGAGGCTCGAGACCCAGACCATCGACAATGATCCCTCTGCCGCTTATGGCAGCTAAGGCAAAAAAATATGAGGCTGACGAAGCATCGGTTGGAATTTGATACTGCTGGCCAAGATAGCCTTGCCGGCCTGGGAAACGATAGTGACGAGTTGACGCACTCTCGACACGAACGCCGAATTTCTGCACGAGGTAGAGAGTCATGGCGACGTAGGATGAAGATACTAGCTCGCCTTGCACCGCGATCTCAACAGCATCACGGCTAAAGGGGGCAAGCATCAGTAAGGCACTCATAAATTGCGAGCTTATAGCACCCTGAACACAGATTGTCCCACCTTGGAGCTCTGAATTAGCGTGGATCCGCAGGGGCAAACAGTCTTCTTGTTCAAGGCACTCAATCTTGGCGCCCCACGCGCGCAAACTTGTCAGTAAATCTCTCATCGGTCGTTGGTGCATGCGGGCAGTGCCGCACAGGACATAGGAG
>PLEQ01000399.1 GCA_003136475.1 Deltaproteobacteria bacterium | reverse complement strand
AGAAGGAAATCATGAGTTAACAGGTGGGGTTTACTGGACGCTTACTTCGATTCGACCAAGTTCGCGTAGAGCGACCGCTAGACCATTTTGACGCGGGTGGCTGCTAAGCTTGCGCAACATAAGAGACGCTGTGACTGTACCTTGCTTGATGGATGCAGCAAGACACAAAATTTCAACCCAATGAGATCGAATCTGTTTTGTATTGATAGTTCCACCAATAAGTCCGCTTAGCGTGGGATATGCCTTTGCGTCANNAGGTCACGAATGCGCGGAGCAAAACGAATCCCCAAAAATTGCATCAATCCAAAAACATGATCGATAAAACAAGATTTCTAGCCCACAAAAGCACCAGTTTCCTTAACGTACGATAGTTTCTGTTTCGTGAGGTGGCCCCTTTATGACCCACCTTGGATTTTTTTCGAAGTTATAAATGACGCATGCGATGCCGCCAGTAGTAATGGTGCATCCAGTAAAAATCTGCAAATGAACAAATACCCTTCAATTTTCCGTGATTGAAAAAGCGATAGAGGACAGCGTATTCCTTATACATCTTTTCAATCTTCTCAAAATGTTCACGGCTTTTGCCAAAATTCGAAATAGACATAAAGCCCCCTTTGCTGGGTTCCGGAGCCCTTAACGGAAACTTTGCTAGNNGATTTAAAATGCTTAAGCAAAAATTTTCGCTAGCCATGAACGGCATGAGACGCTTCGATGGCCATTCGGGCGTGGGTAGGACGCTTGCATTCTTCCGTCATACCTATTTGGACCTATTGATTGATTTAAAGTTCTTCATGGACCTGCCGATCTGTCTTCAACGTTGCTTGAGGTAGATATGAAAATAGCCAAAATTTCGTTTAGCATCTTAATGTTGTCGGCGTTTACGCTATCCTGTGTAAAACGCCATAACCCATAAACGATGCTAGCGGCAAGATTAGCAGCACTACGAGCGGCACACCCAATCTTTCGACAAGCTATATAGATCCCGTACTTCTTCAAAATATCAAAAAATTGTACTTAGTAAATACGTCAGGTGGTCTCGCCTTGACAGATGGATTGCTCGTTGAGCAATCTGCCAAACTAGGAGAAACGGGAATACCACGACCAGTTGAGCATGCTGAATTTGTGACCCCGAGCGAAAAAATGTCCCCTGAATTTTCGAGTCCAGCCGAGGAAAGTCCTTTGCCGCGATGAGCGAAGTTGCGCAACGCATGCGTGAAATCTATCAATTGAACGACATGTGATAGCTGTAGCAGGCTCGCCGTAAACTAAAAGGTGTGAGCAAGAGACCTCGCAGCAAGATCTTCAACTTCTGCGACTTGCAGGTTAAGGATTGCTGCGACTTTCCTATACTCATCGTTAATCGTCGAATGAAAAATACCAAAATCATCGGTACAGATCACAAAAGGATGTCTGGCTTTGTAGAAGGCCTTCACGACATGAACTTCGGGAGCGCAAACGACGCCGGTAAGTAGATTCGAAGTGAAGCAAATTTCGACAGGAATTTGCTTCTCCAATATTTTTTCAAATAAGCCCTTATTTAGGCAACAGGCATGACCCAGGCGGTCAGGACTAAAGTCGAGAATTTCCCAGAGGTCTTCAAAGCGAGGAACTTCCGCAAAATGTACGGTCGTTTTTAGGCCTTCTTGGCGGGCGTGCTGAAAAGTTCTTTCGAAATTTTTAAAGTGCCCAATATAGGGATCGCCGCAAAAATCTGTTCCGACGATGTAGGGACTTTTCTTGTGGTGACGCAGAATAGTTGCCATCGACTTTTCGACATAGGCTAGGCCTTTGCTGCGGTCAAGACTAATGATCCACTTCACAGTGATCTGTCCGCCATTCTGCGGACTGTTGAGAAAATCATCAGTCGCTTGCAGAATCGTATCCAGATAGGAGTCCCAACTTATGCCGTGCTCGAGATCCTCCTTAAGCGTTGTCCTTAATTCCAGATGGGAAACGCCATCATCCAAAAACTTCTCGATGACAGCCTGCGTACACCGGTAGAGGATTTGAGGACCACGGACCACTTTGTATACCAAACCAAAAAGCGCAAAGCAGGAATCCCAGTCGGAGGGTGGCGCCTGTATGAGGCCCAGTTCCTTAGCATTCAGAGTCTGAGTGCTCAGGGCAAGTTCATAGAGGAGTTTAGGAGAGATGCTTCCGTTAAGGTGAGCATGAAGCTCGGACTTTTTTAGAGATTTTAAGTGTTCTAATTTCATGGTGGATAGGTAAATGATTTTGTAGACTGCGGCAATAGAAAAGAACTAGGGCGGCCCGTGCTGATTTTCAGAACGAGATGGGTCTGTCGGTCAAAGAATACCGCTCGTGCCAGCCGAAGGAGCTTAGCGTACGATAATTTCCGTTTCATCCCCGCTGAAAGCCAGAGCTTTTTGCGGAGCGGTGACAAAAACTAGCCGTCTTTGGCTTTATCTGCTGAAAAGATGTGCAATAGCCTCCTCACTTGCCCGACGCATGGCGGTGAATGAAAGCGACGGGCTTCCAATACTAAGCAG
>PLEQ01000384.1 GCA_003136475.1 Deltaproteobacteria bacterium | reverse complement strand
AATTGACTCAGGTTATAGCTAGCTTAAGTTCATTCCACAAAATTCCGAAAAACCTTGCGAGATTGTTTTTAGAAAAGGTTAATTATGTTCATTAGAATAGAGATGAGTATGAGAACTTTTCTACTCTTTCTATTGGTCAGTGCTTGTGCGACGAAAAAAACAAACGGACCCGGAGAATTATCTCCCGATTCTTCTGGTTTTTTTGACAAGTTCCCAAATATTTCTAATCTGCCTATACTGCCAAGTTCGCCAGATATTGCCAGATTCAAGACAATTTCTTTTCTAAATCTGAAGACATGGCAATGTATAGCGGATGAGGCCAAGGCCCTGGGTCAGTTTTGTTCTCAATCCGAAGATCAAAAGTTTGTTTTTAAGGACCTGGGTTATGGGATTTATAATGTTGTAAATCGGGTCAATGGTAAATGTCTTCAGTTGGCAAAACCGTCGAGTGCTGAGGGGGTTCTAGCTGTTTTCGAGCCATGCTCACCCAATAATAAATATCAGGAACTTAAGATTGCCAAATCGAATTTAGATCCGCTAGCCGGCAAGCTCCTTTTCTTAATGACCAACAAGTGCCTCGCAGCTTCGGAACTAAGCTTGGAATCCGCTACGCTTTTGAAGCAGGAGACTTGCTACGACGGAAAGCAACAAGATTTTTACTTTCTAGATCGTAGTAAAGCCCAAAAAACTCTACCGAGAATCGTTTGGACGTTCTGGGATAGTGGCGAGAGCAAAATGCCGGCCTTCTATCGGGCTAATCTGATACGTTGGCGAACAGTCTTACAGGGCTCTAAAAATCCCAGCAAAAATTGGGAAATTCATGTCATCAACAACATTAAAGGTGATCCGAACTACATTGCCAATTTTGTCTCAGTGGAACAATTGNNAAGTAAAATTAGCCCGACGGAAAAGTTGAATGCAAATGTCGTTTTTAGTGATTTTGTTCGGCTCGAACTTTTAAATGAGCTTGGTGGGGTATGGATGGACCCTAGTATTATGCTTCATCGCAGCTTAAATGAAGTGGCTAATATTTTGGAAACCGCTAATAGTTTTTCTATACTGGGATATACCTCTTATTCTCAGGCTACTAAGTTCCTCCGCTATGAAGATAGTCTTGAAAACTTTTTTTTCATGGCTTATCCAAAATCGGAACTCCTAGGGGAATGGCGAAAAACCTTTCACAGGTATTGGGACGAGAAACAAGCCTCTATGCTCATTGAAAATCATCCGATGTTCAATGGTAGCGAGGGTCAAAAAATCGATGTGTTCAATTACGGAAATCTGCGCCAGTATCTCAATCAACATCTCAGTTTAAAACACGTATTGACACTTAACCCCGAACTTCGTGGTCAGATTCTTATTTTAGGTGGTACATTGTTACACGATAAGGGGCCATTTTCTTTGCTGACTCTTGTTGGCTGGCAAGATCAAGCTCTGCTCGACCTGAAGGGGGATAGAATGGACGCGGTCTTTCATGCCATGCGGGGTGTTTTGATATCGAAGTTTCCATCTGAATCTTCTAAAAACATCCGGGCCAAGATCACCGATCCAGCTTACTTTTTTCGCCGAGATAATATCTTTGGGCATTTGAACGCCGAACCCTTCGAACATTGACTTAGGCTGGAGAGCTCGCGCGCCCAGTGTGCGAGGCTTGAGCTTAAGTATGGCTTAGTGAGAAGGAAGCTTTGTGCTATCGTGGTCACAATTGATCACAATAATGGAGCAGGTTCGTGAAAGCGCTTTTGGGGCTGGTCTTGGTTTGTGGGTTTTTTATGACTTTGGGTGGGGGATTTGCCGGTGAGGTGCTCGATCGACGCATCACAAAATTTGATCGCTTGGTTGCAAACGCATACGGTGACGGGCAATTTACGGGCAATATTTTAATTGCCGAAAAGGGCAAAGTTCTCTTTGCCAAAGGCTATGGATTCGCGAATAGAGAACATAAGGTTCCGTTGACGGTCGACACCAAGTTTCGCATCGGGTCGATCACTAAACAGTTCACCGCAACTGCGATTATGCTGCTGCAACAAGAGGGACTGCTTTCTGTAAAAGATGGGATCCGCCAGTATATTCCCGACTATCCCCCAATCGGAGACAAAATAACCATTCAGCACTTGCTCACTCATAGTTCGGGCATTCCGAATTATACGGATCGCAAAGACTTCGACTGGACCCGGAAATTGACACTCGAGGAAATAGTCCATCAAATCAAAAGTGAAGCTTTGCTCTTCGAACCGGGGACCGATTGGGCCTAGAGTAACTCAGGCTATTTGATTCTTGGACGTATCATCGAAAAAGTCAGTGGACTATCCTATGCGACGTTTTTGGCTGAACGGATTTTCAAACCTGCTCATATGACGGCAAGTCTTTTAGATCGCCCGGAAGACATTGTTCCGAATCGTGCGCAAGGCTATGATGACTTCACAGGCGTTGTGCGAAATGCGTCTTACATTGAACCCAGCCTCGTGGGCTCTGCCGGGGCTGTGCTGACGACAGCTAGCGACCTCTTGGCCTGGGATCGTGTTTTGTATACGAACAGTTTATTGAGCACCCATTCCAAGCAGGAAATGTTCAAAGCCCGCACCAAAAATAATTTTGGGTATGGCTGGGTCAGCGACGAACTCTTTGGCCACAAGCGGGTGCGGCATGGAGGCGCTATAGCCGGCTTTATTGCTGAATTCGCCCGGTATATCGACATGGATGCCACCATCATTGTGCTTAACAATACGATTTCAGGCGAACCCAACTGCGATATGGCCGATGCTCTCGCTGCTATTCTCTTCGGTGTTGACGAAGCCCCCTCGCTAGCAGATAGAAGAGACTTCTCGCGAAACTGGTGATGTCCCCTTCGAAAGGTACTGCGGAAGGACTAAGAGGCGACCCCTCGACGGGCTCGGGGTGACGTTCTGTTTTGTCACCCGAATGTCGGGTCATCTCGAACGACTTGACGACCCGTCATCTCGAACGACTTGACAACCCGTCATCTCGAACGACTTGACAACCCGTCATCTCGAACGAGCGCAGCGAAGTGAGAGATCGCAGTCTTAGCT